>NZ_JANX01000114.1 GCF_000767795.1 Inquilinus limosus MP06
CGAGCAGCAGCATGTCCGGCACCCGTCCGGCGGCCTCCACAGCCTCACGCGCGGCCGTCGCATCCGCGGCGGTCAGGACCGTGCAGCCCCAGCCCTCCAGCAGCAGCCGGGTTGCGGTCAGGATGGCGCGGTCATTGTCGACGCAGAGCACCAGCCGCCCGGCCAGGTCGGTGCCCGACGACCGCCGCCGGGGTGCCTCGGCCGGTCGTGCGGCGACCGGCGTCTCCGCCCGCGGCAGCACCACCTCGAACACGCTGCCGCGACCGGGCCTGGACCGTACCGTCACGCGATGCCCGAGCCGAGCGGCGATGCGCTCGACGATGGCCAGGCCGAGGCCCAGCCCGGCCGGCTCGTCCTCACGGCCGGAGCCGAGGCGCCGGAACTCCTCGAAGATGGCGGAGAACTGCTCGGGCGGGATGCCCGGCCCGGTATCCCAGACCTGGATCGCCAGAGCGTCGCCGCGCCGGCGGCAGCCGACCAGCACCGTGCCCTCCCGCGTGTAGCGCACGGCGTTGGAGACGAGGTTCTGGACGATGCGGCGGACCAGCGCCGGGTCGGTCAGCGCGGTCGCGCTGGAGGGGACGACCTTGAGGCGCAGGCCGCGGCGGCGGGCAATCGGCTCGAAGGGCAGCACCGCCATCCGCAGGATCTCGTCCACCGCCGCGGCCCGCAGCTGCGGCTCGACCGCGCCGGCATCGAGCTTTGAGATCTCCAGGAGCGCCTGCAGCAGTTCCTCCACCGTGGCGAGCGAGCTGTCGATATGGCCGACCAGCGGGGCCTCGGCCTTCCGGCCCAGCCGCTCCGCCAGGGTGGCGGTCAAGAGGCGAGCGGCGTGGAAGGGCTGCAGCAGGTCATGGCTCGCCGCGGCCAGGAAGCGGGTCTTGCCGAGATTGGCCGCCTCGGCCGCCGCCTTGGCCGCCGCCAGCGCCTCGTTCAGCGCCGTCAGCTCGCTGGTGCGCTCGGCCACGCGACGCTCCAGCGTCTCCGCGGTCTCGCGCAGCACGGCCTCGGCCCGGCGCTGCTCGGTGACGTCCTGGTACAGGGTGAAGAAGCCGATCACCCGCCCCTGCCCGTCGCGGTGCGGGATGTAGGTGCCGCGCGCCAGCTCGGCCCCCGCCGCGGCGAACTCGATCTCGAACACCTGGTGCCGTCCGGCCAGCACCGCGTCGATATAGGGCTTCAGCCGGCCGTAGCGCTGCTCGCCCAGAGCGGTCCGGATCGACAGGCCATCGGTCTCGCCGCGCTCCAGCCCCAGCGCCTGCTCATAGGGCCGGTTGGTGAAGCGGTAGCGCTGCTCGCGGTCGACATAGGCGATCAGCACCGGGACGTTGTCGGTGTAGATGCGGATGCGCCGCTCGCTCTCGCGCAGCGCGTCCAGCGTCTTCACCCGCTCGGTGACGTCGGTGCAGACCAGGACGAAGCCACCCTCCGGCATCGGGTTGGTCTGCAGCTCCAGCACCCGCCCGTCGGCGCCCCGCCGCTCATGGCTGTGCGGGCGCCGCCGCCGGTCCGGGTCGCGCTGCTCCTCCAGCAGCACCGAAAGGCCGAGGCCGCCGCCCGGCCCGGTCAGCGCCTGCAGCGGCATGCCGATCCCGACCTGCGGCTCGGCCAGGCCCAGGATCTCGACGAAGCGACGATTCCAGCCGGCCAGGCGCAGGTCACGGTCGAACACGCCGATGCCCTGGCCGATATTGTCCAGCGTGGCGCTCAAGAGGTCGCGGTTGAAGAGGATCGCCTCCGACGCCTGGCGCAGCAGCGTCTGCGACCGGCCGATGGCGGTGCGGTGCCGGCGCATCGTCGCGGCGACCATGATGCGGGCCGAGGCAGCGCCGATCGCGCCGCTCAGCAGCTTCTCGGTGTGGTCGGCCAGATCGCGGTCGCGCAACGCCGCCGCAGCCCCACCGAAGGCCAGCTCGGCCCGGTCCGGCCCGATGAAGCGGGCGACCAGCGTCTTCAGGTCGTCGAAGGCGGCGGCGCGATGCGTCGCCTGCGGCTTCTGCCGGGCCTCGACCACCGGGCCCACGAAGGCCTCCGCCTGCTCGCGGTCGCGCTCGCCCGCCCAGGCCAGCCGCGACACCACCACCAGGAGCGCGGTGTTCAGCACCAGGCTCCAGAACGCGCCGCGGGTCAGGGTGTCGACATCGTCGCCGATTCCCCAAAGCGCTCCCTCGACCCCGAACAGCGGCACCGAGGATACCCAGTTCACCCCGGTCAGGGTCGGCGCCAGGAAGACCACGACCCAGACCAGGAAGCCGCCGGCCATGCCGGCGACGGCGCCGTGGCGATGGGCGCGGCGCCAGTACAGCCCGGCGATCAGGGCCGGCCCGAGCTGGGCCACGGCGCAGAAGGCGATCAGGCCGATCGAGGCCAGCGGCAGGCTGCCGCCGATCACGGCGTGATAGGCATAGGCCAGCAGCAGGATGCCGAAGATCGCGATCCGCCGGATGCGCAGCACGGTGGGGCCGAGGGCGCCGTCGCCCCGTGCCGCCATGCCGCCGCGCAGCAGCAGCGGCAGCACCAGCTCGTTGCTGATCATGGTGCTGAGCGCGACGGTCTCGACGATCACCATGCCGGTGGCGGCCGACAGCCCGCCCAGGAACACGGCCAGGGACAGCAGCGGGTCGCCCGCTGCCATCGGCAGCGACAGCACGAACAGGTCAGGGTCGGCGGCCGGGCCCAGCAGCAGCAGCCCGGCCACGGCGAAGGCTGGGACGAAGACGTTGATGGCGCCGAGATAGGCCGGGAACAGCCAGCGCGCCGTGCGCAGGTCGGCCGGCCGGCCGCTCTCCACCACCCCGACATGGAACTGCCGCGGCAAGCACAGGAAGGCCAGCGCCGACATCACCGTGATCGACACCCATTCCGGTCCGACCGAGAAACCCTCCAGCCGCGCCTGCAGTGCCGGCATCGACAGCAGCCGCGCCGTCAGGTCGCCCGGCCCGTCGAACATGCCGAAGGTGACGAACGCCCCGGCGGCGAGGATCGCGCCCAGCTTGACCAGCGATTCGAAGGCGATCGCCAGGATCATGCCCTGGTGCCGTTCATTCGCCTGGACGTGGCGGACGCCGAACAGGATGGCGAAGACCGCCATGGTCAGGGCGACATGCAGGGCGGTGTCGGTCCACACCGGCGCCCGGCCCCGCCCATCCAGCCCGGTGGCCAGCGCGCCGAAGCTGAGCGAGACCGCCTGCAGCTGCAGCGCGATGTAGGGCAGCACGCCGACCAGCGCGATCAGCGTCGCCGCCGCGGCGATGACGCGGCTCTTGCCGTAGCGCGCGGCGATGAAGTCGGCGACCGAGGTGATGTTCTGCTCGCGCGCCACCCGGGTGATCTTCCGCATCATCGGGAAGCCGAGGGTGATCACCAGGATCGGCCCGACATAGATCAGGGTGAAGTCGAGCCCGTGCGACGCGGCGCGGCCGACGCCGCCGTAGAAGGTCCAGGAGGTGCAGTAGACCGCCAGCGACAGGGCATAGACCGCCGGCTCGCGCAGGCCGGAGCGCCAATAGGCCGGGCTGCGGTCGCCGAGGAAGGCGACGGCGAAGAGCAGGCCGAGATAGCCGAGCGCGATCAGCCACAGCAGCCAGTCAGCCACCGCCCGCTCCCCGCTCGACGCGTTCGTTCCTCCCCTTCATGGGAGCAGCATAATTCGGCCGGAGCCGCGCGCCGAGCGTTTCGGAGAGGCTGGCTCCCTCACCCTCCCGCCGCCAACGCGGCGGGCCCCTCCCTCTCCCCAAGGAGAGGGAAGACAAGCCCGACCCCTTCACCTCTCCTTGGGGAGAGGTCGAAATCGTGTAGCGATTTCGGGTGAGGGGGTGGCTCCGGCCCCAGGCGCGGCGAGCGGATCAGCCGAAGAACCGGCCAGGCCGGAACGTCGCCAGCTCGGGACGGACGGCGCCGTGCAGCAGCTCGTCGGCCACGGCGGCGCCTAGGAAGGCGGCGAGCGTGACGCCGCTGTGGGTCACCGCGGCGTAGTAGCCCTCGGCCTGCGGCAGCGGCCCGACGGCGGAGTAGCCGTCCTTCGGGATGGCGCGGATGCCCAGGCGTACCGCCTCCGGCTCCACCGGTCCGATGCCGGGAAGGATCGCCTGCGCTCTGCGGATCAGCTCGCGCATCTCCGGCAGGTCCGGGCTCGGCCGCGGCGCTGCAGCCGGATCGCGCTCGTCGTCGTTGCGGCAGACCAGCAGGCGCCCGGCGCCGTCCGGCCGGATGTCGCAGCCCGGCGCCTTCAGCAGGCGCTCGAGTCCGACCGCGACCGGCGGGGTGAAGGCCAGCAGGCCCGCGGTCGGCGCCAGCGGAATGCGCAGCGCCGGATCGAGCCCGGCATCGTCGGCCCAGCGGCCGGTACAATTGACCACGAGATCGGCCCCCAGCGTCCGGCCATCCGCCATGACCACGCCGGTGACGCGGCCCGACCGCAGCCCCACCCGAGCCACCCGGGTGCCGATCTCCACCCGTGCGCCGAGACGGCGGGCGGCGGCGAGCATGGCCTGGGCGTAGACGACGGGATCGACCCAGCCCTCCTCCGGGAACCAGGCCACCGGCGCGTCGCCCACGGCCGCCGGGTCGATGTCGGGTGTCAGCTTGAGCAGCTGGGCCGCGGAGATCCATTCGGCGGCATAGCCCCAGCCGCGCAGCCGCTCGAACCGCTCCTGCTGCGCCGCCTGCCCCGCCTCGTCGGCCCATTCCAGGGCGCCGTTCAGATGCAGCCAGGGCGTCGCCGCGAACTCCTCGCGCAGCGCCGCATGCGCCTTCATTCCGGCGACGTTGAGGTCGTGATAGGCCCGCGGCGTCTTGCCGTGGGAGTTCACCCAGGCGAAGCTGGTGCCGGAGGTGCCGGCGCCGATCCGCGTCGCCTCCAGCACCGTGACCGACGCGCCGCCCTGCGCCAGGCGGTACGCCACCGAGGCGCCGATGATGCCGGCGCCGATCACGATCACTGTGGTCATGCTCGTCCTCGGAAGTCCCTGCCGGGCCGCTCATGGCCGGCCCGGCGACACCTATGGTCTGCGCCGGATCGCGGCCGAAGTCGACCCGTTTGTCCGGAGGATCATGCTCCCCCAGTCCGGGGGATTGAGAGCTCCTCCCCGGTTCGGGATAATCCCGGCCATGCCGCGATCGGCCGCCGCCGGGACAGCGATGCCCGCGGCGGCCCAGGCCTGCGACGCCGGCGGCCGCTGGTCGGCCATCCGGTCGAACGGCGCCTCGGTCGATCTCGACCTGGTCCAGCACGGCCGCTCCCTGGACGGGACCGCCTATGAGCCCGACATCGGCAACGGCACAGTGCGCGGGTCGCTGCGCGGGAAAGAGATCGTCTTCGACATCCGCTGGGCCAATGGCGGCGTCGGCGCCTATAGCGGCCGGGTCGGCGGAAACGGCCATATCCGCCACGGCTTCACCTATGACCGCCGGAGCCCGGACAGCCGCGCCTCCTGGTACAACACGCCGGCGCTGGACTGCGGGGATTAGGGCCGGGCCTCACACCCACCGGAGAATGGCGGCAGCGAGGTGCCCAGCCCCGGTGCCCGGTTTGTTGCCTTTGGATGGGCTGAAAGGCATGCTGTCGGCATGACGAAGATAAATAACCATGACGCCTATATCGCTGCCGCGCCGGAGCAGTTTCGCGCCATGTTGGGCCGACTGCGCGCACAGCTGTCGCGGGCACTGCCAGACGCCAAAGAAGTCATGAAGTACAATATGCCTGGATTTCAGATCGAAGACACGATCATCGCGGGCTACGCTGCCTTTAGCAGACAATGCGGCCTCTATGTCGACCCGGGCGCAATTGCTTCTCATGCTGACGAGATCGCTTCTTTGAAACTCAAGGCAACCAAGACCGGTGTCACGTTCTCGGTGAGCAACCCCATCACCGATGAGCTGGTCGAGAAATTGGCAATCAGCTCGCGCAGCAAAAAAGGGTTTTAGCGACCCGCGCCAATGGGCGCCGTGGCCATCCGGGGCCGCTCGCACCGGTCCCTGGATGGCCATGTCGCCGCGCTCCTCGCCATGAGGAGAAAGCGATCCGGGAGTCGACCTCAAAGATCCCGGTATCAGTTCTTCTTCACATCCTCGAGATAGAACCGGCCGAGCGGGGTCTGGCCGAAGCCCTCGATGGTCTTCCGCGAGACCGTCAGATACGGGATGTAATAGAGGTCGATCCAGTTGACGTCGGCCTTGGCCATCTTCTGCAGGTCGACATACATCGCCTCGCGCTTGGCGGGGTCGGTCTCGACCCGGGCCTTGGCCACCAGCGCCACCACCGCATCGTTCTTGTAGCGGGTCATGTAGTTCAAGTTGGCGTCGTAGCCGAGGACGAAGGTGGTCTTCTGGTCCGGGTCGATGATGTCGTTGGTCCAGTAGTTCATCGCCAAGTCGTAGTCGCCCGCCACCTCCATGTCCCAGCTCTGGCTCGGGTCGACCTTCTGCAGGTTGGCGGTAATGCCGACCTTGGCCAACTGCTGCTGCACCAGCACCGACACCTGCTCGTCCACCGTGTCGCCGGTCTGCACCAGATAGGTCAGGGTGATCGGGCCGACGCCGGCCTTCTGCAGCAGTTCCTTGGCCTTCTCCGGATCATAGGGCCGGGCCCCGTTGTCGTCGGTGTGGTACAGCGCGCCCTTGGGGATGTAGGAGTTGGCGACGGTGCCGATGCCGAAGGTCACGGTGTCGACGATCGCCTTCTTGTCGATGGCGTAGTCGATCGCCTCGCGCACCTCCAGCTTGTCCAGCGGCGGGTGCGAATGGTTGATCAGCAGGTGGTCCTCGCGGGTCGAGGGGTCCTTGTGCATGATCAGGTTCGGGTCCTTCTCCAACTCCGCCACCTTGGCGAAGGGCACGAAGATGGCGC
Organism: Inquilinus limosus MP06; assembly: GCF_000767795.1. GTDB lineage: Bacteria > Pseudomonadota > Alphaproteobacteria > DSM-16000 > Inquilinaceae > Inquilinus > Inquilinus limosus_E. The sequence continues at coordinate 6,848 of NZ_JANX01000114.1, forward strand.
TGTCCAGCTCGCCCGCCTGGACCTTCAACATCCGGGTGTTGTCGTCGGGGACGGAGATCCATTCGACGCCGTCGAGACTGACCTTGTCGGCCTCCCAGAAATTCGGGTTCTTCTTCAGCACCACCTTCTCACCGCGGCGCCATTCCTCCATGGTGAAGGCGCCGGAGCCGATCGGCTTCTCGGCGAAGGCGTCCTCGCCCATCGAGGTCACGATCTTCTGCGGCAGCACCGCCACGCCCGGCAGGGCCAGGCTGGCCAGGAACGGCGCCGCCGGCTGGTTCAGCGTGATCACCAGCGTGTGGTCGTCCTTCGCTTCCGCCGTCTTGATCACCTTGTAGTTGTCGGCGATCAGCGACCCGGGATTGTCCCGCGCCCGCAGCAGCGAGAAGGCGGCGTCGCCGGCCGTGACCGGGCTGCCGTCGGAGAATTTCGCGTCGCGCAATTTCAGCGTGTAGACGGTGCCGTCATCGGAGATGGTCCAGCTCTCGGCCAGGCCGGGGACCAGCTTGGTGCCGTCCTTGCTGACGCGCACCAGCACGTCATAGACGTTCGAGAACACCCAATAGTCGACATTCTGCGAGGTCTTGATCGGGTCGAAGGTGGTGCCGTCCTCGCGCCGGCCGATGGTCAGCACGCCCGCAGCCTCCGCCGCGGCGCCGCCGGCCACCAGCGCCGCGAGGAACGCCGCGGTGGCGATGCCGAGATGTCTTCTGGTCCTTGTCATCGTGAGCCTCCGGTTGTTGCCCCGCCTCAGCTGCGGGCGGGGATTGCGGGATAGAGATGGCAGGCGGTGAAGCGCCCCTCCACGGGCCGCAGCGCCGGCGGCGCCCCGGTCCGGCATTCCGCTATGGCGAAGGGGCAGCGCGGATGGAAGGCGCAGCCCGGCGGCAGGTCCAGCGGGCTCGGCGGCTCGCCGCCCAAGAGGTCCGCCGGCAGTGTGCGGTCGGGGTCGATCTCCGGGATCGCGCGGATCAGGGCCCGGGTGTAGGGGTGCTGCGGCGCGGCGAACACCGCCTCGGCCGCCCCCTCCTCCACGATCCGGCCGAGATACATCACCGCCACCCGGTCGCACAGCCGCCGGACCACGGCGAGGTCGTGGGCGATGAAGATCAGGGCCAGGTTCATCCGGGCCTTCAGCTCGATCAGCAGGTTGATGATCTGCGCCTGGATCGAGACGTCGAGGGCGGCGACGCATTCATCGGCGATGATCAGCTTCGGCTCCACCGCCAGGGCGCGGGCGATGCCGACGCGCTGGCACTGGCCGCCGGACAGCTCGGCTGGGCGGCGGGACGCGTGCTCGGGTCCGAGGCCGACCAGCGTCAGCAGCTCCGCCACCCTGGCCGGGACGCGGTCGCGCGCCACCTTGCGGTGGACCCGCAGCACCTCGGCGATCGCCTCCCCCACCGCCATGCGCGGATTGAGCGCGTTGTACGGATCCTGGAAGATCATCGCCGTCTCGCGGCGCAGCCGGGCCAGGCCGGTCCGGCCGCCTTCGGCGATGTCGTCGCCGCCGAAGCGGATGGCGCCGCCGGTGATCTCGCCCAGCCGCAGGATGGCGCGGCCCAGCGTGCTCTTGCCGCAGCCGGATTCTCCGACCAGCCCCAGCGCCTCGCCCGGCGCCAGGGTGAAGGAGATGCCGTTGACCGCCCGCACCAGCCGCGGCGGCCGCCCGGGCAGCGGCAGGCCCCCGCCGGCGCGGAAATGCACCTCCAGGTCCTGGACGTCGAGCAGGGTCATGCCGCGTCCCCCAGCGCCCGGTGGCAGGCGGCCATGTGCCCCGGCTCGGGCCAGGACGGCTCCGGCCGCGCTGCCATGCAGCGGTCGAAGGCGCGGTCGCAGCGCGGATGGAAGCGGCAGCCGGACGGCAGGTCGGCCAGGGCCGGCGGCTGGCCGGGGATGAAGGGCAGCAGGTGGCCGCCATCGGCATGTGACGCCGGCTGGCAGGCGATCAGCCGGGCCGTGTAGGGGTGCTTCGGCGCCGCCAGCACCGCCCGCTTGCCGCCGGCCTCGCACAGCGTGCCGCCATACATCACGGCGACGCGGTCGCAGCTCTGCGCCACCACGCCGAGATCGTGGGTGATCAGGATGATGGCCAGGCCGCGGCGGTCGCGCAGATCCAGCAGCAGCCGCAGGATCTGGGCCTGCACCGTCACGTCCAGCGCCGTGGTCGGCTCGTCGGCGATCAGCACCTCCGGGTCGCAGGCCAGGGCGGTGGCGATCATCGCCCGCTGCCGCATGCCGCCGGAGAATTCATGCGGATAGCCGCCGGCCCGCCGCTCCGGGTCGGGGATGCCGACCTGGCGCAGCAGGTCTATGGCCGCCGACCGCGCCTCGCGCTTCGAGGCGCCGCGATGCAGGCGGATGCCCTCGGCGATCTGGTCGCCGATGCGCATCACCGGGTCGAGATGGCTGGACGGGTTCTGGAAGATCATGCCGATCTCACGCCCCCGCACCCGGCGCAGATCTTCCGGCCTCAACGCCGCCAGGTTGCGGCCCTTCAGCAGCACCGAGCCGCCGGCGATGCGCAGGCCGCCGGGCAGCAGGCCGATCAGCGCCCGGCAGGTGACGCTCTTGCCGGAGCCGCTCTCGCCCACCAGGCCCATCACCTGCCCGGCCTCCAGGCTGAAGGAGACGCGGTCGACCAGGATCGTCTCCGCCCCGCCCCGGGTCGCGGCCACCGACAGGTCGCGGACATCCAGCAGCGGCGCGCTCATTCCTTCACCCCGAGCCATTCGCCCAGGCCGTCGCCGAGCAGGCTGAAGCCGAGCGCGATCACCGCCAGCGCCATGCCGGGGAAGGCGGCGATCCACCAGGCGCGGATGATGAAGTTCTGGCTTTCCGCCACCATCACGCCCCACTCGGCCGTCGGCGGCTGCACCCCGAGGCCGAGATAGCTGATCGAGGCGCCGAGCAGCATGGTCAGCACCACGTCGGACATCGAGAACACGATCGAGCTGACCATGGCGTTCGGCAGGATGTGCCGCGCCATGATGCGAAGATGGCCGTAGCCCAGGCTGCGCGCGGCGGTGACGAAGTCGCTGGCCTTCAGCACCAGCACCTGCGCCCGGACCAGCCGGGCGTAGGAGACCCAGCCGACCAGGGCCATGGCGATGAAGAAGCTGCCGAGGCCGGGGCCTAGGATGGCGATGATCGCCAGCATCAGCACCAGGAAGGGAAAGGCGATGACGATGTCGACGACCCGCATCACCACGATGTCGACCCAGCCGCCGAAATAGCCGGAGATGCAGCCCACCGCCGTGCCGAGAATGAAGGGGATCAGCACGCCGAACACGCCCATCATCAGGTCGAAGCGGGTGCCCCAGATCAGGCGGGACAGCACGTCGCGGCCGAAATTGTCGGTGCCGAGCCAATGTGCGGGGCCGGGCGGCAGCAGCGCATTCGCCGTGTCCTGCTGGATCGGGTCATAGGGCGCGATCACCGGCGCCAGCAGCGCCACCAGGACGAAGAGGCCGACGATGCCGGCGCCCCACCACAGCGCGCCCGGCACCCGCGGCAGCCTGATCCTGAGCCGCGGCCGGACGGTGGCAGTGCCGGCGACCGCGCTCACAGCTTCACCCGCGGGTCGAGGGCGACGGTCAGGATGTCGGCCAGGAAGTTCACCGTGACGCTGGCCACGGCGAAGGCCATGGCCACGCCCTGCACCACCATGTAGTCGCGGGTGAAGATGCCGCGCACCAGCAGCTGGCCCATGCCGGGGATCGAGAACACGTTCTCGATGATCACGGTGCCGCCGATCAGCCAGCCGATATTGACGGCCAGCAGGTTGATGGTCGGCACGATGGCGTTGGGCACGACATGGCGCCAGAACACCATCCCCTCCGGCAGCCCGCGCGCCCGCGCCGCCGTCGCCTGGTCGGAGCGCAGCTCAGCGATCATCGCGGCCCTGAGGGTTCGGGTCAGCACCGCCGACAAGGCCAGGGCGATGGTCAGCCAGGGCAGCACCAGGTGATGCAGCCGGTCGGCCCAGTCGTCGCCGTAGCCCGCCACCGGGAACAGGCCCAGCGTCACGCTGAACAGGATGATCAGCATGATCCCCAGCCAGAACGGCGGCAGGCCGAGGCCGGCGGTGGAGACGATGCGGATGGCATGGTCGGCCAGCCGCCCGCGGCGGCGCGCGGCGATGGCGGCGAAGGGCACGGCGATCAGCAGCGACAGCAGCACGGCGCCGAACACCAGCAGCAGCGTCGGCTCGATCCGCTCGGCGATCAGGCGCAGCACCGGGACCTTGTACAGGATCGACCGGCCCATCTCGCCATTCGCCAGATTCTGCAGGAACAGGCCGTATTGCGTCCACAGCGGCTCGTCGAGCCCGAACTGGGCGCGGATCCGGGCGATCGCGTCCGGCGTCGCCTTGGTGCCCAGCAGCACCCTCACCGGGTCGCCGGGAATCGAGCGGATCAGCACGAAGGTGATGACGCTGATGCCGAACAGCACCGGGATCAGCTGCAGCGGGCGGGTCAGGACGAAGCGGAAACGGTGCATCGCCGGTCAGCCCGGGCGGCGGGCGGGCATCAGGCGCCCCGGTTCCGTTCGAGGAAATCCAGCAGCACCGGGTAGTAGGCGTGCGGCTCCTCGTAGAACGGCATGTGGCTGGAGTTCGGGAAGACGTGCAGCCGGGCATTCGGCAGCGCCAGCTTCATGCGCAGCGCGCAGGCCGGGGTCAGCTCGTCATGCTCGCCGCAGGTGATCAGCACCGGGACCTTGATCCGGTGCATGTCGGGCAGCCGGTTCCAGTCCTTGAGGTTGCCGGTGTAGAGGAACTCGTTCGGGCCCTGGATGGTGCCGTAGGGGCCCATGTTCCAGTCGTCCAGCGACCGCTTGACGGGCGCCGGCCAGTGGTCCAGCCGGCAGACATGGCGGTGGTTCAGGATGGTGATCGCCGCCTGGTACACCGGGTGGTCGAGCGTGCCCTCGGCCTCGTGCCGCTGCATCATCGCCACGGTCTCGGGACCGAGCGCCGCGCGCAGCCGCTCCAACTCGCCGATCAGATGCGGGATGTCGGCGGCGGTGTCCTCCAGGATCACGGTCTTCAGCGCCTCCGGATGGGTCAGCGCATATTCGACGCTGAGCCAGCCGCCCCAGGAGTGGCCCAGCAGATGCACCCGGCCGAGGCCGAGCGCCTTGCGCACCGTCTCCACCTCCGCGACATAGCGGGTGATGGTCCAGAGCGCCGGGTCGGTGGGCCGGTCCGAGGCGCCGGTGCCGAGCTGGTCGAAGGCGACGACGCGGTAGCCCTTGTCGATCAGGCAGGAATGCGCGTCGCGCAGATAGTCACAGGGGAGTCCCGGCCCGCCGTTCAGGCACAGCACCGTCTCCGGCCCCGAGCCGAAGCTGTAGGCCACGACCTTGTGGCCATCCACACGAATCTCGTCCCGCCGATCCGGCGCGATCTCCCGCCACATTCAGCCGTCCCCATCTGATCATTTTTTGCGTCGCGAAACGCTAGACTGATCGGACAAATCCGGCAAGGCAGCCCGATGGGGATGATCATAACCCGCGGTTGCTGCGCCGCCTGCCGCCATCGGGCATGATGCCGCCTCGATTGCCCGATAGCCTATTTCCGGCGGACCATCGCCACAGCACGACCGATTCAGCAGCAGGACTGGCCGATGAACGACACCGGCATCTCGATCCGGGACCGCCTTCTCAAGGACAGGCATGCCCTGCTCGACCTCAGCACCCGCAACCGGCTGGTCAATGTCCCGCTGCGCACCCGCAACGTGCGGACGATCGAGATCGTCGACGAGGTCTCGACCGAGGTGTACCGGCTGCTGCAGGAGGGCAAGGCGCTGACCTTCATGCCCGGCCGGCAGCTGAGCGAGGAGGAGCGCACCGCGCTCGACCCGCAGGACACCGAGACCGGCGGCATCCCGCAGCCGGAGGCGGATGAGATCGACGAGAACGGCATCGCCCGCCGGCACAGCGACCTGCAGCTGCAGACGCGGCTGACCTCGGAAGGGCTGCAGAAGCGCCTGTTCGACATCTGGTACGACGCCCAGACGCTGGAGGAGGAGCAGGGCGTCAACGTCCTGTACCTGGCGATCGGCCTGCTGCGCTGGTTCGACGGAGAGGGCGAGGATGCGCCCGCCCGGCACGCGCCGCTGATCCTGCTGCCCGTGCGGCTGGAGCGCACCAGCGCGGCCGAGAAGTTCAAGCTGCGCGGCCGCGGCGAGCCGGCATCCCCCAACCTGACGCTGCAGGCCAAGATGCGGGCCGAGTTCAGCCTGCTGATCGAGGATGTGCAGAACGAAGACGAGCTGGACCTCGCCGGCTACATGGCCCGGGTGGCGGAGACGGTGTCGAAGCAGAAGCGCTGGGAGGTGCTGCCCGACGCGATGGTGCTGGGCTTCTTCTCCTTCGCCAAGTTCCTGATGTACCGCGACCTGGACCCGGAGAACTGGCCTGCGGCGTCGCCGATCGACCAGCATCCGATCGTCACCGGCCTGCTGCGTGACGGATTCCCCGAGAGCGAGCCGCTGATCCCCGGCCACGACACCAAGATCGACGCGCTGATCCCGCCGGCGCGGATGAACCACATCGTCGACGCCGACAGCTCGCAGACCGTGGTGATCGAGGAGGCGGCGGGCGGGCGCAACCTGGTGGTGAAGGGGCCGCCCGGCACCGGCAAGTCGCAGACCATCACCAACATCATCGCCGCCGCCGTGGCCGAGGGCCGCAAGGTGCTGTTCGTGGCCGAGAAGATGGCGGCGCTGGACGTCGTCCACCGCCGGCTGCGCGACGCCGGCCTGGGCCCGCTGACGCTGGAGCTGCACAGCAGCAAGGCGACCAAGCGCGGCCTGCTGGAGGAGCTGAAGCGGACCAAGGAGCTGGCGCCGGCCGCCGCGCCCAACGGCGGCTCGGTGGTCGAGAAGCTGACCGAGTCGCGCGACCGGCTGAACGCCCATGCCGAGGACCTGCACCGGCGCCACGATCCGCACGGCCTGTCGGCCTATCAGGTGATCGGCCGGCTGGCGGCGCTGCGCGAGAGCCCGGCCCGGGCCGGCTTCGTGCTGGAAGCGCCCGAGACCTGGCCGCCGCTGGAGCGGGAGCGCCGCGCTGACATCGT
>NZ_JANX01000115.1 GCF_000767795.1 Inquilinus limosus MP06
GGGTGGCACCGCTTTAGGGACACGATGCTACGACGAGCCGCCGCATGACCGACTGGGAAGGCTATCTCGGGCTGATCCTGCAGGGCGCTTGGGTGACGATCGAGCTGACCGTGCTGGGCTGCGCGCTGGCGCTGGTCGTCGCCTTCCTCGCCGGGCTGGGGCGGATCTCGTCCAGCTTCGTGCTGCGCACCATCGCCACCTGCTATGTCGAGTTCTTCCGCGGCACCTCGATCTTCGTGCAGCTGTTCTGGATCTATTTCGTGCTGCCGCTGGCGGGCTTCGAGCTCAGCCCGCTGCTGGCCGGCGTGCTGGCCCTCGGCCTCAATGTCGGGGCCTATGGTGCCGAGGTGGTGCGCGGCGCAGTGCAGTCGATCGGCCGCGAGCAGCGTGAGGCCTGCGTGGCGCTGAACCTCACCAAGCGCCAGAGCCTGTGGCACATCATCCTGCCCCAGGCCTTCGTGCTGATGCTGCCGACCTTCGGCAACAACGCCATCGAGCTCTTGAAGGCCACCGCCGTGGTGTCGCTGATCTCGCTGGCCGACCTGACCTTCCAGGCCCAGATCGTGCGGGCTCAGACCGGCAGCACCGCCTTCCCGTTCGTCACCATCCTGGTGATCTATTTCGTGCTGGCGATGCTGATCTCGACCGGGGTGCGGGCGCTGGAGCGGCGCCTGGCCCGCGGCCTCGACGGCGTGCGGAGCTGAGCCATGGATTGGGACTGGGCCTTCGTCGCCGAGATCCTCCCGACCCTGATCGAGGGCGTGCGGATCACCATCCTGGCCACCATCCTGGGCTACGTCCTGGCGGTGGTGCTGGGCCTCGGCCTCGCCTTGCTGCGCCGCACCCGTCACCGCTGGCTGGCGCGCATCGTCAACTTCCTGATCGAGTTCATCCGCGGCACGCCGCTGCTCGTGCAGCTCTACTTCCTGTTCTACATCATGCCGGATATCGGCCTGACGCTGCCGCCTCTGACCGCCGGCGTGATCGGCCTGGGCCTGCACTACGCCACCTACACGGCAGAAGTGTACCGCGCCGGCATCGACAACACCCCGCGCGGCCAGTGGGAGGCGGCGAAGGCCTGCAACCTGACCACGGGGCAGAGCTGGCGCCACGTCATTCTGCCGCAGGCGATCCCGCCGATGATCCCGGCCCTGGCCAACTACTTCATCGCCATGTTCAAGGAGACGCCGCTGCTCTCCGCCATCACGGTCTTGGAGCTGATGAACCAGGCCCGCAGCGTCGCCAACTTCAACTACCGCTACCTGGAGCCGATGACGCTCGTCGGCGCCTTCTTCCTCGTCATCAGCCTGATCGCCGTGATCGGCCTCCGCTATCTGGAGCGCCGCTTCCGGCCGCTGCGCTGAGCCGGAGCCCCCGATGACCCAGGTCACCCTTCCCGAGATCGAACGGTCCGCCCAGCGGCTCCGCTTCGACGACCGCCCGCTGGCGAAGCGGGTCGGCCTCGTCATCCTGGCGACCGACCACACCACCGAGCCGGATTTCCGCCGGATGGTCGCGAGCGACCGGATCGGCATCTACGTCGCCCGCATCGCCTACACCAACCCGACGACGCCGGAGAACCTCCGCCGGATGCAGCCGCGCCTCAGCGAGGGCGCCGGGCTGATCCTGCCGGAGGAGGAGCTGGACCTCGTCTGCTACTCCTGCACCTCGGCCTCGGTGGTGATGGGCGACGACGCGGTCGAGGAGGCGATCCGCGAGGCCAAGCCGGGCGTCACCGTGGTCACCCCGCCGCTGGCCGCCCGCCGCGCCCTCGACGCGCTCGGCGCCCGCCGGATCGCGGTGCTGACCCCCTATACGGTCGAGACCAGCCGGCCGATGGCGGCCTATTTCGCCGGCCACGGCTACGAGATTTCCCGCTTCACCTGCCTCGGCCTCGACGACGACCGCGAGATGGCGCGGATCAGCCCGGCCTCGATCGTCGCGGCGGCCGAGGCGGCGATGGCGCCGGACGCCGAGGCGCTGTTCATTTCCTGCACCGCCTTGCGCGCCGCCGGGGTGGCCTCGGAGATCGAGCGCCGGATCGGCAAGCCGGTGGTGACCAGCAACCTCGCCACCGCCTGGATGGCCCTGCGCCTCTGTGGCGACGACCGCTCCCGGCCGGAGCTCGGCCGGCTGATGGCGTTGTGAGGGGCTGGGGGATGAGGAAAGCCGTATCTCACTTGAGTCCCCCCCTCCCCTTGCGGGAGGGGGGTAGGGGGAGGGGGTTCCCTCCGCCGGAGCCGGCCGCGGTCCGTCGGAACTTCGAAGCCGATCGCATTCGCGCGCGGACGCGCGCAGACCCCTCCCCTGCCCCCCTCCCGCAAGGGGAGGGGGGACTAAAGAGGATGTGCCTGCGTCCTGAAGGGGCGGCCCGATGACCCGCACCGTCACCCTCGGCACCATCCGCGCCGCCGCCGATCGGATCGCCGGAGAGGTGGTGCGGACGCCGCTGGTCCACTCCGCTGCGCTGTCCGAGCGCGCCGGGGCGCCGGTGTTCCTGAAGCTGGAGACCCGCCAGACCACCGGCAGCTTCAAGCTGCGCGGCGCCACCAACGCAGTGCTGTCGCTGCCGCCCGAGGCGCGGAAGGTCGGCATTGCCGCGGCCTCGACCGGCAATCACGGCCGCGGCCTGGCCCATGCCGCCGCCCGCCAGGGCCTGCGCTGCATCGTCTGCATGTCCGCCCTGGTGCCGGAGAACAAGGTCGCGGCGATCCGTGCCCTCGGCGCCGAGATCCGCATCGTCGGCCGGTCGCAGGACGATGCGCAGGAAGAGGTCGACCGGCTGGTGGCGCAGGAGGGCTTCACCGCCATCCCCCCCTTCGACCATCCCGACGTGATTTCCGGCCAGGGCACGATCGGCCTAGAGATCGTCGCCGATCTGCCGGAGGTGGCGCAGGTGGTGGTGCCGCTGTCCGGCGGCGGCCTGTTCGGCGGCATCGCCGCCGCGGTCAAGGCGCTGCGGCCGCAGGCCCGGATGATCGGCGTGTCGATGGCGCGCGGCCCGGCGATGCGCGACAGCCTCGCCGCCGGCCGGCCGGTCGCGGTCGAGGAGCTGCCGACGCTGGCGGATTCGCTGGGCGGCGGCATCGGCCTCGACAACCGTCACACCTTCGCTTTGGCCCGCGACCTGCTGGACGAGGCGGTGCTGCTGACCGAGGCCGAGATCGCCGCTGCGATCGACCACGCCTATGCGGCGGAGCAGGAGATCGTCGAGGGCGGCGGCGCGGTCGGCATCGGCGCCCTCCTGGCCGGCAAGCTCACCGTATCCGGCCCGACCGTCCTGGTGGTCTCGGGCCGCAACATCGACATGGCGCTGCACCGGAAGATCGTCAGCGGCGCCTGGGAGGAGACAAAGTGCCCCGCATGACCATCGTGACGGAGGCGGAGCTGCGCCGCGCCGTCCCGCTCGACCGCGACGCCGTCGCCTGCGTCGAGGACGCGTTCCTGGCACTCGCCACCAAGGCGGTGGCGATGCCGCCGATCCTGCGCCTCGACATCCCCGAGCATCGCGGCGAGGTCGACGTCAAGACCGCCTATGTGCCGGGGCTGGACGGCTTCGCCATCAAGATCAGCCCCGGCTTCTTCGACAATCCGAAGCTGGGCCTGCCCAGCACCAACGGGCTGATGGTGCTGTTCAGCGCCAAGACCGGGCTGGTCGACGCCGTGTTCCTGGACAATGGCTATCTGACCGATGTCCGCACCGCCGCCGCCGGGGCGGTGGCGGCCAAGCACCTGTCCCGCCCGGATTCCCGGGTGGCGGCGATCTTCGGCGCCGGGGTGCAGGCGCGGCTGCAGCTGAAGGCCCTGACCCTGGTGCGGCCGATCGCCGAGGCCCGGATCTGGGCCCGCGATCCCGACCGGGCGCAGGCGGTGGCGGCCAGGCTGTCGGACGAACTGGGCCTCGCCGTTCATGCCGAGGCGGCGCCCGAGGCCGCGGTCGACGGCGCCGACATCGTCGTCACCACCACCCCGGCTTCCGAGCCGATCCTGCGCGCCGAGTGGCTGTCGCCCGGCCAGCACGTCACCGCCATGGGCTCGGACGCCGAGCACAAGAACGAGCTGGACCCGGCGATCCCGGCCCGCGCCGACCTCTACGTCGCCGACAGCCTGGCCCAGACGCGCCGGCTGGGGGAGCTGCACCACGCCATCGCCGCCGGCACCGTCGCCGCCGACGCAGCTTTCCCCGAGCTCGGCGCCGTCATCGCCGGCACGGCGCCCGGCCGGCCCTCCGCCGCCGCCGTCACCGTCGCGGACCTGACCGGCACCGGCGTCCAGGACACCGCCATCGCCACCCTGGCCCGCGGCCGCGTCGCCGCCGCCGGAGTCGGCACCCCATTCGAAAGCTGAAAGGCACAGCATGTCCGTAGAGCTCAACTTCAGCCGCGAGGAGTATGCCGCGCGGCTCGCCAAGACCCGCGCCGCCATGGCTCGCCGAGGGATCGACCTGCTGTGGGTCAGCGATCCGTCGAACATGGCCTGGCTGACCGGCTATGACGGCTGGTCCTTCTACGTCCACCAGGGCGTGCTGGTGCCGCCGGAGGGCGAGCCGATCTGGTATGGCCGCGGCCAGGACGCCAACGGCGCCAAGCGCACCGCCTATCTCGCCCATGACAACATCATCGGCTATCCGGACCACTACGTGCAGTCGACCGAGCGGCACCCGATGGACCGGCTGGCCGAGATCATCGACTCGCGCGGCTGGGGCCGGCTGTCGATCGGCGTCGAGATGGACAATTACTGGTTCTCCGCCGCCGCCTTCGCCTCGCTGCAGCGCCATTTGCCCAACGCCCGCTTCGCCGACGCCACCGCGCTGGTGAACTGGCAGCGCGCGGTGAAGAGCCCGCAGGAGCTGGACTACATGCGCAAGGCCGCGCGCATCGTCGAGGCGATGCACAGGCGGATCCTGGAGAAGGTCGAGCCCGGCCTGCGCAAGAACGACCTGGTGGCCGAGATCTACGATGCCGGCACCCGCGGGGTCGACGGCTTCGGCGGCGACTATCCGGCGATCGTGCCGCTGCTGCCCTCCGGCGCCGACGCCTCGGCCCCGCATTTGACCTGGGATGACAAGCCGATGCGGTCGGGGGAGGGCACCTTCTTCGAGATCGCCGGCTGCTACAAGCGCTACCACTGCCCGCTGTCGCGCACCGTGTTCCTGGGCCGCCCGACCCAGGCCTTCCTCGACGCCGAGAAGGCGGTGCTGGAGGGGATGGAGGCGGGCCTGGGCGCGGCGCGGCCGGGCAACACCTGCGAGGACATCGCCAACGCCTTCTTCGCCGTGCTGAAGAAGTACGGCATCGTCAAGGACAACCGCACCGGCTACCCGATCGGCCTCAGCTACCCGCCCGACTGGGGTGAGCGCACCATGAGCCTGCGCCCCGGTGACCGCACCGTGCTGGAGCCCGGCATGACCTTCCACTTCATGACCGGGCTGTGGCTGGAGGAGATGGGGCTGGAGATCACCGAGAGCATCGCCATCACCGACAGCGGCGTCGAGATCCTGGCCGACGTGCCGCGCCAGCTTTTCGTGAAGCCATGACGGTCGTCGATCTGCCGCCCTCGCCGATCGTCCCCTCGGTCGATTTCGGCCGTGACGGGGTGCAGCACGGCACGCTGCGCCTGCCCTACAGCCGGGACGATTCCGCCTGGGGCTCAGTGATGATCCCGGTCACCGTGATCAGGAACGGGGAGGGGCCGACCGCGCTCCTCACCGGCGCCAATCACGGCGACGAGTACGAGGGGCCGATCGCCCTGTTCGAGCTGGCGCGGACGCTGGATCCGGCGTCGGTCCGAGGCCGGGTGATCATCGTCCCGGCGATGAACTACCCGGCCTTCCGCGCCGGCACCCGCACCTCGCCGATCGACAAGGGCAACCTGAACCGCAGCTTCCCCGGCCGGCCGGACGGCACGCCGACGCAGAAGATCGCCGACTATTTCCAGCGTCAGCTGCTGCCGCTGGCCGACATCGTGCTGGACTTCCACTCCGGCGGCCGGACGCTCGACTTCGTGCCCTTCGCCGCCGCGCACATCCTGCCCGACAAGGCGCAGGAGGCGCGCTGCTTCGCGGCGGTGGAGGCGTTCTCCGCCCCCTGGTCGATGCGGATGCTGGAGATCGACGCGGTCGGCATGTACGACACCGCGGCCGAGGCGGCGGGCAAGGTCTTCGTCACCACAGAGCTCGGCGGCGGCGGCACCGCCACGGCGCGCACCGCGGGGATCGCGAAACGCGGCGTGCGCAACCTGCTGCGCCATGCCGGCATCCTGCAGGGCGAGGTCGAGCGCGCGCCCAGCCGCTGGCTCGACATGCCGTCGGCCGACTGCTTCCGCTTCGCCGAGCAGGACGGCATGGCCGAGACCTGCGTCGACCTCGGCGACCCGGTGCGCAAGGGCGATGTCATCGCCCGCATCCACCCGGTCGACCGCACCGGCCAGGCCCCGGCGGAATACCGCGCGGCGCTGGACGGCATCCTGGCGGCGCGGCATTTCCCGGGGCTGGTCAAGGCCGGCGACTGCCTGGCGGTGATCGGGACGGTGGAGGGGTAGCTCTCCCTCACCCTCCCGCTGCGGCCCTTCACCTCTCCTTGGAGACCTCTCACACCACCCATTCTTCGCCGTCATTGCGAGGAGGCGAAGCCGACGAAGCAATCCAGGGGCCGGTTCGCACTGGCCCTGGATTGCTTCGCTGCGCTCGCAATGACGGTTCTGGGTCTGAAAGGGCTCCTTCCCTGGATGAGGGGGGATGGCGCCGCCTTTGCCGGGGCGCATGCGGACGCCCATATGAGGGGGATCAACCAGGGAGATCCCCGTGCAGCCCGACCTGTTCGGCCCGCCGCCGCTCGCCGGCCTGTCGACGGCCGAAGAGATCGTCACGCCGGCGGAGGAAGCGCGGCTGACCGCGGCGATCGATGCCGCGCCGCTGTCGCCCTTCCGCTACCAGGGCTGGGAGGGCCGGCGCCTGACCGCCACCTTCGGCTGGCGCTACGATTTCGAGGACGGCAGCTTCCGGCCGGCCGAGCCGATCCCGGACTGGCTGCTGCCGCTGCGCGACAAGACCGCCCGCTTTGCCGGGCTGGGGCCGGCCGAGCTGGCCCAGGCCCTGCTGATCCGCTACGACCCCGGCGCCGGCATCGGCTGGCACAAGGACCGGCCAGTGTTCGAGCATGTCGTCGGAATCTCGCTCGGCGCCGCGGCGACCCTGCGCTTCCGCCGCCGGCGGCCGGAGGGCGGCTTCGACCGACGGTCGCTGCCGCTGGCGCCGCGCTCCGCCTACCACCTCTCCGGCGAGGCGCGGCATGGCTGGGAACATTCGATCCCGGAGATGGCGGCGACGCGCTGGTCGGTGACCTTTCGCAGCCTGTCCGGCCGCGTCGCCGGGCGGCGCTGACCGACAGCACCGGCGTGCAAGACCGGCCCTGGCCGCGCCGCTAGCCTCGCGGCATAGACACCTCGCTCGCCGATCCGGGGCTGTGGCGCCCGCTGGCCGCGCTGCTCCTGGCCTCCGCCGTGGTCATGGGCAGCCCCGGCCCGTCGACCATCAGCCTCACCGCGGTCGGCGCCTCCTTCGGCATCCGCCGGTCGCTGCCCTATGCCGCCGGCCTGATCGCCGGCACCATCGCCGTGCTGCTGGCGGTGGCGCCGGGCTGGTGGACGCTGGTCACGGCGATCCCGCACGGGCCCCTGGTGCTGGGCGTGCTGTCGGCCGCCTACATTCTTTACCTTGCCTGGAAGATCGCCACCGCCCCGCCGCTCCGCGGGCGGGACGAGGCGGCGCGGGCGCCGGGCGTGGCCGGCGGCTTCGGGCTGGCGGTCGCCAACCCCAAGGCCTATCTCGCCATCGCCGCGATCTTCGCCGGCACCACCGTGATCGCCGGCGACAGCGGCCTGGACGCGGCGGTGAAGATCGCGCTGCTCAGCCTGATGATCGTGCTGATCCATGCGGCTTGGCTGCTGGCCGGCGTGTCGCTGTCGCGCTGGCTGCGCGACCCGGTCGCCGCGCGCGTCATCAACCTGGTGATGGCCGCTGCCCTGGTGGTGGTGACGGCGGCCGCGTTCGTCTAGCGTCGGGGATCCAGTAGGTCGCGCAGCCCGTCGCCGAACAGGTTGAAGCCCAGCACCGAGAAGGTGATGGCCAGGCCCGGGAACAGCGACAGCCAGATGTTGACGCCCAGGAAGTTGCGGCCGTCGCTCATCATCGCGCCCCATTCCGGCGTCGGCGGCTGGGCGCCGAGGCCGAGAAAGCTGAGGGACGCGGCGGTCAGCACCACGGTGCCGGCGGTCAGCGTCGCCTGCACGATGATCGGCCCCAGCGCGTTGCGCAGGATGTGCTGGAACAGGATGCGCCACAGCCCGGCGCCCAGCGCCCGTGCCGCCTCGGTGTACTCCACCTGCTTCAGCGCCAGCGCCAGGTTGCGCGACAGCCGGCCATAGACCGGGATCGAGAACACGGCGATGCCGATCATCAGGTTGACCAGGCTGGTGCCGAGGATGCTGACGATCAGGATCGACAGCACGATGCCCGGGAAGGCGAACAGGATGTCCATGAACCAGATCACGACCTGGTCGACCTTGCCGCCGGAGTAGCCGGCCAGCAGGCCCAGCGGGATGCCGGCGGCCAGGGCGATGCCGACGCCCAGCACGATCTCCAGAAGCGACAGGCGGGCGCCGTAGACGATGCGGGAGAACAGGTCGCGGCCATACTGGTCGGTGCCGAACAGATGCTCGGCCGAGGGCGGGCGCAGCGCCATGGCCAGGGACTGCTGGGTCGGGTCATGGGGCGCGATCAGCGGCGCCAGCAGGCCGGCCAGCACCAGCAGCAGCACCATGGCGCCGCCGATGGTCAGGTTCTTGTGCCGGCGCAGGATGCGGCCCAGCCGCTTCGCCCGGGACGGGGCGGCCGGAAGGTCGTCGCTGTCGGCGATGCTGGTCATGGTCCTAGTCGAAGCGGATGCGGGGGTTGATGGCGGCGATCAGCAGGTCGGCCAGGAAGTTCACCACCACCACGGCGGTCACGGTCAGCAGGGTGACGCCCTGGATGATCGGGTAGTCGCGATAGCGCACCGCGTCGACCAGCAGGCGGCCGATGCCGGGCCAGTTGAACACGGATTCGGTGACCACGGCGCCGCCCAGGAGACCGCCGAAATTCAGCCCGACGATGGTGACGATCGGGATCAGCGCGTTGCGCAGCGCGTGCTTGCGGTAGATGACGCGCGGCCCCAGCCCCTTGGCGCGTGCGGTGCGGATATAGTCCTGGCCGATCACCTCCAGCATGCTCGACCGGGTCATGCGGGCGATCAGCGCGGCGGGCAGCAGGCCCAGCGCGATCGACGGCATGACATAGTTCTGCCAGCCGCCGGCGCCCAGCAACGGCAGCCATTTCAGCTGCACCGCGAACAGGTTCATCATCATCAGCGCCAGCCAGAAATTGGCGACCGAGGCGCCGCCGATGGCGGCGATCATCACCGCCTGGTCGGGCCAGTGGTTGCGGTAGACCGCGGCCAGCATGCCGGCCGCCACCCCGACCAGGATGGCGATGGCGTAGCTGACCACGGCCAGCCACAGGGTGTTCGGGAAGCGCTCGGCGATCTCGTCGATCACCGGCTTCTTCGACTTGATCGACTCGCCGAAATCGCCGCGGGCGGCCTGGCTGAGGAACAGCCCGTACTGCACCAGGAAGGGCTGGTCGAGGCCGAGGCGGGTGCGCATGCCGTCGACCGCGTCCTGGGTCGCCTGCGGCCCGGCCATGATCCGCGCCGGGTCGCCCGGCAGCATCCGCACGGCGCCGAAGATCAGGAACGAGACGCCGAGCAGGATCAGCGGCAGCGCCACCAGCTTGCGGGTGAGGTAGGCCTTCATGCGGCCGATGCCTCGAACAGGGCGCGTGGCCTTTCCCGCGTGGCGGGGCCTTCTGGAAGTTCCACCGTTCGCTGCGACCCGTGATTTCCACACTCCCCCTCCCCTTGCGGGAAGGGGTAGGGGGAGGGGGAGGGGGAGGGGGTGTCGACTGAAGAAGGCCGGCGCAGGACCCTCCAGGATGGCCGCCGGCTGTGGCGGTCTTTCGGCGTGGAGACAAACGGCGTCAGCCCCCTCCCCCTACCCCCTTCCGCAAGGGGAGGGGAAGGATAAGAGGGGCGCAAGGGCTCGCCGATGTCAGCGGTCGCGAGCATCAACCCTTCGTCGCGCGTTCCGGGACGATCTCGCCGCCGGGCTGCAGCCAGGCGCCCTTGACCTCGGCGCGGGCCGCGGCGAGGTCGTTCGGGTAGTACAGCAGCACATGCGCCGCATCCTGGACGATGATGCGCTGCGCCTTGGCGTAGAGCGCCTTGCGCTCCGCATCGTCGGTCGACGACCCGGCCTTGTCCAGGAGGCCGTCCAGCTCGGCATTGCTGTAGAAGCCGAGATTGGCGCCCTTCGGCGACCAGCTGTCGGTGTAGTACAGCGGCTTCAGCTGCAGATCGGCGTCGAAGGTACCGGTGGACCAGGAGGCGATGACGCTGTGCACGCCCTGCGCCGCCTTTTCCTCCGGCTTGCCGAAGGCGGCGGCGGTCCACACGCCGCTCTCCATCCGCTGGATGTTGAGCGTGATGCCGGCCTGGGCCCACATGCCCTGCAGGATCTCGGCGATGTTCGCCTCCGGCTCCTGCACCGCGACATTGATGGTGATGCCGTCGGCATGGCCGGCCTCAGCCAGGAGGGCCTTGGCCTTGGCGATGTCGAACTTGTAGCCCTCGACCGACTTGTCATAGCCGAACACGGCCGGCGACAGCGGCGAGTTCGCCGGCAGGCCGAAGCCGTAGAGCAGGTTGCTGACCAGCCCGGCCTGGTCGGTGGCGAAGTTCAGCGCCTGGCGGACGCGGACATCGTCCAGCGGCGCCAGCTTGCAGTTCAGCGCCACCCAGAACACCGAGGTCGGGTTGCCCTCCATCAGCGCCAGCTCGGGGTTCGCCTTGATCGGCCCGGCGAAGACCGGCGGCAGCGGCACCACGATGTCGGCGTCGCCGGTCTGCACGGCCATGTTCATGACCGCCGCTTCCTGGGTCCAGATCCACTTGAGGTTCTTGGTCGGGGCCTTGTCGCCCCAGTACTCGGCGTTGGCCTCCTCCAGCACATACTCGCCCGACTTGTACTCGGCCAGCTTGTACGGGCCGGTGCCCACCGCGGCGCGGCCCAGCGTGCCGGCCTTATCGGCCTTCGGGCTGACGATCGAGGCCGAGGCCTGGGCCAGCAGCTTGAGGAAGGCGGGGTAGGGGCGCTTCAGGGTGAAGCGGATGGTGTCGGCGCCGGTGGCCTTGACCTCGCCGACCACGGCGCGGAAGCGGCCGCTGGCGGCCAGGCCGCGCTTCTCGTCCAGGTGCCGGGCGAAGCTGGCGATCACGGCGTCGGCATTGCACGGCTCGCCGTCATGGAACTTGACGCCCTGGCGCAGGGTGAAGGTCCAGGTGGTGCCGGTGGCGTCGCCCTCCCACTTCGTGGCCAGGACGGGCACCAGCTCCATCTTCTCGTTGTAGCCGGTCAGGCCCTCATACATCGGCTCCAGCAGTGCCGAGGTGTAGGTCGCGGTCTGGTCCGCGGGATCCATGCTGCGTGGCGCCTCGCTCTGCATGATCACGATCTGCGAGCCGTCGGCGGCCAGCACGCCATGGCCGCGCAGCAGCGCCGCCAAGCCCAGCGACCCGCCCAGGGCCAGCGCGCCGCGCCGGTCAATCACAAATGCCATCTCGTCCCCCGTTGGTTGAATCGGTCCGGGTATCTGCCGACTTTGTTAGATCGATGAAGCCTTCGGCTTGATTAAATTCAATTTCTAAACTAACTGTCAAGTCGAACGCACCGGAAACCGAGGCGAATGGCCAACCCGTCGAAACGCTCGCTGCTGAAGGCCGTGGCCGATCACGGGCCGCTGAGCCGGTCCGAGCTCGCGATCCTGGCCGGGCTCAGCAAGGCGGCGATCACGGGGCTGAGCCGCGAGCTGATCCAGGACGGCGCGCTGGAGGAGAGCGAGATCGCCTCCGCTCCGTCGCGCCAGGGCCGGCCGTCGATCCTGCTGCGGCTGAACCCGACTCACGGCTATTTCATCGGCGCCTCGATCGTGGAGGAGCCGGTGGCGCTGGTGCTGGCCGACCTGCAGGGCGCGGTGCTGGCCCAGCGCACGGCCCCCTGGTCAAATGATCCGCAGGCGATCGCCGCCACCATCCGCGAGGCCATCCCGCATCTCCTGGCCGAAGCCGGCGTGCCGGCCGAGCGGCTGCGCGGCATCGGCGTCGCCTTGTCCGGCCTGGTCAGTCACGACCAGGACCGCTGCCTGCACTCCACCAATCTCGGCTGGATCGACCTGCCGGTGGCGGCGGTGGTGGGGCAGGCGACCGGCGTGCCGGCCTTCCTGGAGAACGACGCCAACGCCGTCGCCACCGGCGAGCGGCTGTACGGGCTGGCGCGCGACTATCGCACCTTCACCACCGTCACCTTCGGCGACAGCATCGGCTGCGCCCATTATGTCGACGGGGCGCTGTATCGCGGCCATGGCGGCGGCGCCGGCGAGATCGCGCATTGCACGATCGAGCCAGGCGGGCTGCCCTGCCGCTGCGGCAAGCGTGGCTGCCTCGACACCGTGGCGCCGCGCCAGGCGATCCTGGCCCAGGCCCGCGCTCGGGGACTCGGCGCGTCGACGATGGCGGAGGTCGAGGCGCTGGCGGCGCAGGGCCATGCCGACGCCATCGCCATCCTGCACCGCGCCGGCGCCGCGCTGGGCCTGGCCATCGCCCATGTGATCCAGGTCAACGACCCGGAATTCGTGCTGATCGTCGATGTCGAGGGCGCGATGGGCGCGCTGTTCCGCACCGTCACGCGCCAGGCGATCGAGGCCAATGTGCTGCCGCGCCTCGCCGCGTCGACCACCATCCGCTTCCACGAGGCGACCCGCGACCTGTGGGCCCGCGGCGCCGCCAGCATCGCCGCCCAGAAGTTCCTGACCCGCGCCGAAGAAGGCTGAAGACATGGCTCCTCCCCGCATCGCCGTCGGCGGCATCCATACGGAATGCAGCACCTACAGCCCGGTGCTGGCGACCGCGGCGGATTTCCGCGTGCTGCGCGGCGACGCGCTGACCGCCGACCCGTCCTTCGCCCTGCTGCGCGACTACGACGCCACCTTCCTGCCGACGCTGCACGCCCGCGCCATCCCCGGCGGCCCGGTGGCCCGCGCGACTTACGAGGCGTTCAAGGCGGAGTTCCTGGAGCGGCTGAAGGCCCTCGGGCCCATCGACGGGCTGTACCTGGCCATGCACGGCGCCATGAATGTCGAGGGGATGGAGGATGCGGAGGGCGACTGGATCACCGCCGCCCGCGCCGCGGTCGGGCCGGACTGCCCGATCAGCGCCAGTTACGACCTGCACGGCAATGTCAGCCAGCGCATCATCGACGCGCTCGACATGTTCTCGACCTACCGCACCGCGCCGCATATCGATGTGGAGGAGACCAAGCGCCGCGCCGTCAGCATGCTGATGCGGCGGCTGACCGCGGGCGTGCGGCCGCTGCTGCTGTGGGTGCCGGTGCCGGTGCTGTGGCCGGGCGAGCGCACCAGCACGGTGGACGAGCCGGCGAAGTCGCTCTACGCGCGGCTACCGGCGGTCGACGCCGTCGACGGCATCCTCGATGCCTCGATGATGGTCGGCTATGTCTGGGCCGACGAGCCGCGGGCGACCGCCGCGATCATCATGACCGGCACCGACCCGGCGCCGATGGAGCGCGAGGGTATTCGCTTGGCCCAGGCCTATTGGGATGCGCGCGACGACTTC
>NZ_JANX01000116.1 GCF_000767795.1 Inquilinus limosus MP06
GCCCACCAGGCCTGCCGGCGGCTGATCGACGAGGGCCGCATCGGCCAGGTCGTCGGCGGCGCCGCGGCGGTGATCTCGCGCGGCATGGAGAGCTGGCACCCGAATCCGGAATTCTTCTTCAAGCCGGGCGGCGGGCCGATCCTCGACATCGGGCCGTATTACGTCACCCAGCTGATCAACCTGCTGGGGCCGGTGAAGCGGGTGGCGGCGGTCGCCACCAAGGGCTATCCGACCCGCACGGTGACCAGCGAGCCGCTCAATGGCCAGATCATCCAGGTCGAGGTGCCGACCACGGTCAACGGCGTGCTGGAGTTCGAGAGCGGCGCCAACATCTCGCTGACCGCCTCCTGGGACGTGTGGAAGAACAAGCGCATCCCGTTCGAGATCTACGGCACCGAGGGCTCGCTGCTGGTGCCCGACCCGAACTTCTTCGGCGGCACGCCGCAGGTCACCGCCCAGGGCGGCGACTGGCAGGATGTCGACATCTCGGCCCATCCCTTCGGCGTGCCGAACCGGCCGCTGAAGGACGGCCGGTCGGTGGCCGATTACCGCATCATCGGCGCGCTCGACATGGCGGTGGCGATCCGCGAGGGCCGGCCGCACCGCGCCTCCGGCGACCTGGCGCTGCACGCGCTGGAGGTGATGGAGGCGTTCGGCCGCTCCTCGACCGAAGGCCGCCACGTCACCATCGAGAGCGTCTGCCAGCGGCCGGAGCCGGTGCCGTTGGGCGCCGACGAGTCAGTCTTCGTCGCGGCGCGCAAGGCGGCTTAAGATCGCCGCTTAACATATTGCTGTCATTGCCGGGCTTGACCCGGCAATCCAGAAGATGTCGACAGTCTCTGGATGCCCGGGTCAAGCCCGGGCATGACAGTTTGGGGGTTGCGGCTTGCCTGTACCGGCGGCCCCCGCCATTCTCGGCCGTCACCGACCGGGATCGCCATGACCACGCTCGACGCCGCCTTTCTTGCCCGCCTCGACGCGCTGCTCGGACCGGGCGGCGTGGCGCGGGCCGACGCCCTGGCCGGCATCGATCCCGGCTACCACCCCGGTAACCTGGCCGCCGGGATCCAGGCCTCGCCCCGCACGGTGGAGGAGGCATCGGCCGTGCTGGCGCTGTGCCACGAAGCCGACGTGTCCGTGGTGACCCATGGCGGCCGCACCGGGCTGGTCGGCGGCGGCGCCTCGCGGCTCGGCCAGATCGTGCTCAGCACCCGCCGGCTCGACCGCATCGTCGAGATCGACACCGCGGCCCGCCTGGCCGTGGTCGAGGCCGGGGTGACGCTGCAGCGGCTGCAGGAGGCGGCGGCCGAACATGGCCTGACCCCCGGCATCGACCTCGCCGCGCGCGGCTCCGCCACCATCGGCGGACTGATCGCCACCAATGCCGGCGGCATCGAGGCGTTCCGCCGCGGCACCATGCGCCACCGGGTGTTCGGGCTGGAGTTCCTGCGCGCCGACGGCACCGTCGTCTCCGATCTGGTGCGGGTGCTGAAGAACAACACCGGCTACGACCTGAAGGACCTGATCGCCGGGTCGGAGGGCACGCTCGGCATCGTCACCCGCGCCGTGATCCGGCTGGAGCGGCTGGTGCCCCCGGCGGCGACCGCGCTGATCGGTTGCGCCTCGGCCGAGGCGGCACTCGTCGCGGCGGCGCGGCTGCGCGACCGCTTCCCCGGCCGGCTGCGGGCGCTGGAGATCCTGTGGCACGCCTTCGCCGAGACGGTGGCGCAGGAGCATGGCGTGGCGCTCTCCGGCCTCGGCCTCGACCCGGCGCCGGTCTATCTGCTGACGGAGGCGGAGCAGGACCCGGATATCGACATCGCCGCGGCGATGGAGGCCGAGATCGGGGCGCTGTGGGAGGAGGGGCCGGTCACCGGCGCCGCCCTGGCGCAGAACGAGCGGCAGCGTGAGATGTTCTGGCGCATCCGCGACGATTCCGACGCGGTCAGCCGGCCCTGCCCGGACGCCAAGACCTTCGACGTCTCGGTGCCGCTATCGGGCCTGCCGGCCTATGTCGAACGCATCCGCGCCGACCTGGCGGCCACCTTCTCCCCGGCGATGCGGGTCTATGTCTTCGGCCATCTCGCCGACGGCAACCTGCATGTCATGGTCGGCGACCGGCCGGAGGGGTCGGAGGCGAAGATCGAGGCGATCCTCTATGACGGGCTGGCCGAGGCCGGCGGCTCCTTCTCTGCCGAGCACGGCATCGGACTGGAGAAGCAGGACGCGTTCCGGCTCTACGGCGACCCGGCGCGTCGGGCGGCGATGGCCGCGATCAAGGCGGCGCTGGACCCGAAGGGGATTCTCAATCCGGGGAAGATTATCGGGTAGATGCCTGTTTTTGTTCCCCTTTTCGGCCATACTTCATCTTCTGCTGTCATTGCCGGGTCAAGCCCGAGGATGACAAGAAATAGAAAGGAATAGGGAGGCGGTCACCCCAGCGGCCGGGCCTTCAGCCACAGGAACAGCGGCAGCCGCGACCATTGCCGCAGCCGGTCGTCGCCGTCGGGATGGTCCGGCTGGGGCTCGCGGATCGAGGTGATGGCCAGGCCGGCTGCCTCCAAGGCGGCGGCATAGGCTTCCAGCGGCTGCGACCAGCCGGCGAAGTCCATGCGCAGACCGTCGCGCTCCTCGCTGCCCTCGAAGCGCTCGCGACCGTAATAGCTGCCCTCGAACACGAAGGGGGCGTCGGGCTCCGGCCCGGCGAAGCGGCCGCGGTCGCGGAACGGGTGGACCAGCGACACCATCAGCGTGCCGCCCGGCCGCAGCACGCGGCGGATCTCGCGCAGCGCGCCCGGCACATCCTCGACATCCATCAGCACATTGTAGGCGACCACCAGGTCGAAGCTGCCGTCCTCGAAGGGCAGGTCGGCGGCGTCGGCCACCGCATAGTCCTGTGCCGACCCGGCCTCGGCCGCGATCTCCACCAGCTCGGCCACGGTGTCGGCGGCGGTGACGCGCCAGCCCAGCGCCGTCAGCTCGCGCGACACCCGGCCTTCGCCGCAGCCGAGATCCAGCGCCTCGCCCGAGCCGTGGCCGATCCAGGCCACCAGCGCGTCGCGATAGGCCCAGAAGGCGTCATGGCCGGGCTTGCGCGCCCAGGCGGTCCAGTCGCGGGCAACGCGGGCCCAGTGCTCGCGGTCGGCGGCGGTCTTCGTCATCATCGGTCTCCGGCAAAGGAAAAGGGCGGCCGGAACCGGCCGCCCCTGTCGGTCGACGGGTCGCCTACTTGACCTTTGAGAACGCCGTCGGCTTCAGGATGGTGTTGGTGATGCGCGACACGATCGGGCCGTCGCGCTCAGTCCCGGCGCGCTTCTCCAGCCATTCCGGATCGGTCGCGAAGGCGGTCCATTTCTGCTCCCGCTCGGCCAGCGACTCCCATTCCAGCAGGTAGTACAGGGCCTGGTTGCTCTCGCCGATCTCGACCGTCCAGAAGCCGGCCTGGCGGATGCCGAAGCGCTCCCAGATCTTCAAGGTGATGGTGTCGAAGCGGTTCAGCAGCGCCGGCAGCTTGCCCGGCTCGCAGTGATAGACGCGCAGCTCGTGAATCATTCCGATCTCCTCCCGCAGGGGAGGGGACTCTGGCCCCGCCGCGGCCCGATTGCAATCGTCCGGCAAAAACGGCGGCCGGTTGTGGCCTCAGTCCTTGTCGGCGAAGGGGTTCTTCGGCTGGCGCAGCATCATCCGGATCGGCACGCCGGTCAGGGCGAAGCTGTCGCGCAGCCCGTTGACCAGATAGCGCAGATAGCTGTCCGGGAACTCCTCGGCCTGGGACACGAACAGGGCGAAGGTCGGCGGCCGGGCCTTGACCTGGGTGATGTAGCGGATCTTCAGGCGGCGGCCGCGCACCAGCGGTGGCGGGTGCGCCTCCAGC
The DNA here is from genome assembly GCF_000767795.1 of Inquilinus limosus MP06. Lineage (GTDB taxonomy): Bacteria > Pseudomonadota > Alphaproteobacteria > DSM-16000 > Inquilinaceae > Inquilinus > Inquilinus limosus_E. The sequence goes on from NZ_JANX01000116.1 coordinate 3,875, forward strand.
ATCGCCGGCAGCCAGCGGTTCAGCGGCCCGGTGCGCACCCGGCGGTTCCACACCTTGTGGATGTCCAGCACCGCGTCCATCAGCTTGTCCAGCTTCTGGCCGCGCAGGGCGGAGATGGTGACGGTCGGCACGCCGCGAACCTGCGGCATCGAGGTCTGCAGCCTGTCGCTCAGCTGCCGAAGCGCGGCGGCATGGTCCTCGACCGCATCCCATTTGTTGACCGCGATCACCAGGGCGCGGCCTTCCTCGATCACGTGCCGGGCGATGGTCAGGTCCTGCTTGTCCAGGATCGCCGCGGCATCCAGCAGCAGCACGCAGACATGGGCGAGGCGGATGGTCTCCAGCGTCTCGCCGACCGACATGAACTCGATCTTGTCGTCGTGCTTGTCGATCCGCGCCTTGCGCCGCATCCCGGCGGTGTCGACCAGGTGGATCGCCTGGCCGCGCCAGCTCCAGTCGACGCCGATGGCGTCGCGGGTGATGCCGGCTTCGGGCCCGGTCAGCACCCGCTCCTCGCGCAGCAGGGCGTTCATCAGCGTCGACTTGCCGGCATTCGGCCGGCCGATGATGGCCAGCCGGATCGGCCGGGCCAGATCGCGCTCCGGGTCGACCGTGTCGCTGTCGCCCTCATCCTCGAGCGCGACGTCGTCCTCCTCGTCCGTGGACGCGGCCGAAGCCTCGTCCTCGGCCGGCATCAGCGGCCGCAGCGCGTCGACCAGGTCGACCAGCCCCTCGCCATGGGCGGCGGAGATGCCGATCGGCTCGCCCAGGCCCAGCGACCAGGCCTCGTGCAGCCCGGCCTCGGCAGCGCGGCCCTCGCATTTGTTGGCCAGCAGCAGCACCTTGCCGCCCCGACGCCGCAGCCACTGGGCGAAATGCTTGTCCAGCGGCGTCACCCCGGCGCGGGCGTCGATCAGCATCAACGCGACATCGGCCTCGCGCAGCGCCGCCTCGGTCTGCTGCCGCATCCGGGCCTCGAGGCTGTCGTCGAACGCCTCCTCCAGCCCGGCGGTGTCGATCACGCGGAAGCTCAGATCGGCCAGACGGCCGTCGCCGAACCGGCGGTCGCGCGTCACGCCCGGCGTGTCGTCGACCAGCGCCGTGCGCTTGCCCACCAGGCGGTTGAACAGGGTCGACTTGCCGACATTCGGCCGGCCGATGATGGCGAGGGTGAAGGGCATGCGCTCGGGACTGCTCAGCGATAGGCGGTCAGGGTGCCGCCCGTGCTGACAATATACAGCGTTCCGTCCGCGACCACCGGGGCGATCCGCGTCGGGTCGGTCTCGAAATGCCCGGTGACCTCGCCGGTCTTGGGCGAGATCAGCACGCCGTTGCCGGTCGAGCTGGCCAGGATCAGGGTGTCGCCGGCCAGGACCGGGCCGGTCCAGGTGATCGGGCCTTCCTTGTCCTCGGGGTCGGTCCAGCGGTCCAGCTCGCGCACCCAGCGCACCTTGCCGGTGTTGCGGGCCAGCGCCACGACCACGCCGTCGATCGAGACCAGGTAGACCGTGTCGCCGGCCACCCAGGGCATCTGGGTGCCGCTGATCGGCTGCTCCCACACCGTGGCGCCCGAGCGCATGTCGATGCCGACCGCCTGGTTGCCGTGGCTGACCGCGACCACCAGGTCGCCGTCGATCGCCGGCATCGCGGTGATGTCGGCCAGCCCGGCCAGGGCGCCGGCGGTGCGGGCAGCGCCGCCGCCGACCGCGGCCGACCAGGCCGGCCGGCCGTTCTCGATGCGCAGGCCGTACAGCTCGCCCGACGAATAGGGCACCACCACCACGCCGTTGTCGACCGCGGCGCTGCCGCCGCCGAGCAGGGCCGAAGGCTCGGTGATGCCGGCATGGTTCCACACCTCGGTGCCGGTCTTGGCGTCCAGCACCTCGGTCTGGTTGTCGACGGTGATGGCGACCAGGCGGCCCTGGGTCACGGCCGGCGCGCCGCGCACCGGCCCCGCCAGCTTGGTGCGCCAGATCAGGCCGCCATTCTTCGGGTCGACCGCCACGGCCTCGCCGAAGCCGGTGGTGGCGTAGACCACGCCATCGGCATAGGCGGCGCCGCCGCCGATCGGCACGCTGTCCTGCTCCGGATCCGCCACCCGCACCCGCCAGTTCGAGCGGCCGTTGGATGCGTCGAGCGAGTTCAAGCGGCCGGAGGCGTCGGTGATGTAGACCTTGCCGTCGGCGATCACCGGGCCGGTCAGCAGCGCGGTGCTGCTGCTGTCACCGCTGCCGATGCTGCTGCTCCAGGCCCGCTGGAACGGGATCTTGAGCGCCAGGTTGCCGTTGACATGGTTGACCGCGCCGCCCGGGTTGCGCCAGTCGGGGTCGGTACGCACCGCCGGCAGCACGCTCGGCTGCCCGGCATCGGCCGCGGGCTCCAGCCCTTCGGTGCGGCTGATGACGGAGATCCGCTCGCCCGGCAGAGGCGTCTTGGCGTCCTTGAACCAGCTGCAGGCGCTGAGGACCGCGGCGAGCGCAAGGATGGAGATCCGGGGCAGCAGATGGCGTCGCCGCATGGGGTGGTCCCTCAATTGCTCGAAATGCTGAGGAGCTGTTCGGCCCGGCTGCGCACGCCGGGGGACGAGGCCGGGTCCTTGGACAGCGCCTCGAAGATCTCGCGGGCCTTGGCCGTGTCCTTCTGGCGCAGGGCCAGCAGGCCCTGCAGCTCGCGCGCCTCGGCACGCCAGGGGGCGCCGTCGGCGGCCAGCGGCTCCAGTTCGCCGTTCAGCGCCGCGGGGTCGCCGTCGTCGAGCCGGGCCATGACCGAATAGAGGCGGGCGAGGTCGCGCACCACCGAATTGACGCCGCTGTCGCCGGCGATCTGCTGGTAGATCTTGCCGGCCTCGTCCCGCTTGCCGGCATCGAGATTGGCGCGGGCCTCCAGCAGGCGGGCCAGGGCGGCGCGGTCGGCGCTGCTGTCGGCGGCGACCGCGGCATAGACGGAGGCGGCGTTCTTCGGGTCGGCGGCTGCCTGCTGCTGGGCGTCGACCAGCGCCCGGGTCTGCGACTGCGCCTGGCTCTGGCTGTAGCTGCGCCAGCCGACGACGGCGGCGGTGCCGACGACGATGGCGACCGCGCCGGCGATGATCAGCTTGCCATGGCGGTTCCAGATCGCCTTGACGCGATCCTCGCGCAGGGCTTCATCGACTTCGCGGAAGATATCGGTCATCACCAGGTTCCGAACAGGGCGCCGCCTCGGCCAGGGCAGCGCGGCCGAGCCGCCTTACCTAGACGATTGGTTCCGGGAAGACAATCCAAGGGTGTGGCAGCGGTATGGCGATGTTCGCCGACGCGGCATCCGGCCGGGGCTGCGACCCCGGCGCGCGCCGTCTGGACGCCGGCCCGGATTTGTCCAACACTTGGCTCACCGACTCAACGGTGTCGAGGCATTCCGTCCGGCGCATGTCGCAGGTTCTCGATCTCTCCCAGATTCGGCGCGGCCGCGGGCGCGTCTATTTCAACCGCGGCGAGCTCGGCCAGCTCCTCGGACTCTATTTCGACCGCGTCGCCGCCGGCGAATGGCGCGACTACGCGATCGACCACAGTGTCGGCATCGCCGTGTTCAGCGTGTTCCGCCACAGCCATGACCGTCCGCTGTACGGCATCGCCAAGACGGTGGGCGCGCAGGGGACGGAATACAGCGTCTATGAAGGCAAGCACCGGCTGAGCCGCAGCCGGGTCCTGGCCGAGGTGCTGGAGTTGTTCGAGCGCAAGCTGACGCTGGTCCGCGACTGACCCCGAATCCCCTTTCCCGATCCAGGCGTCATCATGACCGACTTCGCCCTTTATCCCAGCCTGCAGGACCGTGCCGTGCTGATCACCGGCGGCGGCTCCGGCATCGGTGCGGCCCTGGTCGAGCATTTCGCGCGGCAGAAGAGCCGGGTGGTGTTCTGCGACATCGACGCCGAGTCCTCGCGGGCGCTGGTCGAGCGGCTGGTGGGGGAGGGGTTGTCCGCGCCGGCCTTCCTGCCCTGCGACCTGCGCGACATCGACGCGCTGCGGGCCATGGCGCGGGCGGCGGAGGCGGCGGCCGGCCCGATCCGGGTGCTGGTGAACAATGCCGGCCACGACCAGCGCCACAGCATCGACGAGGTGACGCCGGACTACTGGGACGACCGGCTGGCGGTGAATCTGAAGCACCAGTTCTTCATGGTGCAGGCGGTGCGGCAGGGTATGCGCGACGCCGGCGGCGGCTCGGTGATCAATTTCGGCTCGATCTCCTGGCGTGCGGGGATGGGCGGGATGCCGGCCTACACGACGGCCAAGGCGGCGATCGAGGGCCTGACCCGCAGCCTGGCGCGGGACCTGGGCGCCGAGGGGATCCGGGTCAACTGCGTGCTGCCCGGCGCGGTGCGGACCGAGCGTCAGGTCAAGCTGTGGTACACGCCGGACTACGTCGAGCGGATCATGGCGTCGCAATGCCTGAAGGGCTTCGTCGAGCCGGACGACATCGCCCGCATGGTCGCCTTCCTGGCCTCGGACGACGCCCGCATGTGCACCAGCCAGATGTATGTGGTGGACGCCGGCTGGATCTGAGACCGGCCTCGGCATTCGGATTCTGGCACCATCGATGACCCCTGTCTGGATCTAACGGCGACGGCGGAAACCGCGCATTGTGCCACTGCCCCGGGATCGGCCCGGGCCGTTTCGATGCCCGGGAGGACCGGGGAAGGGAGAGGCGCAATGCGAGCGACCCGGGCCTGGACCTCGGCTCAGGCGCCCAGCAGCGCGGTCTCGATCCGGGCGTCCGGCGCGATCGCGCGAATGCCGTCGGCCAGTTCGCGGCCGACCGCCTCCAACGCTGCGATCGGCATCGGCTCCAGCCGCTCGATCACGAACCACATCTCGGTCGTCGGCAGATCCAGCCGGGTGCGCGGGCCCTGGCGCCAGTTCCAGCGCCGGCAGGTGACGCCGTGATCGTCGCGCCAGACCACCTCGCCCGGCTCGGGATGCTCGACCGCGGACTCGCCATTCGCGAAGGTCTCGAAGATCTCGTCGCCCGTCGCGCGCATCAGCCGCGGTGGTCCCTGATAGGCGGCCAGGTCCTCGCCGCCGATCGGCACCGCCCAGCGCACGCTGAGCGCGTTGTAGAGATCGACCATGCGGTTGATCGGCGGCAGCCCGCCGTCGCGCTGGGCCCGCTTGCGCAGCGCCTCGGCCGAACAGGGCGTGCGCTGCGGCTTGGCGCCGAAGCCGCGATAGGCCTCGCGCCAGGCCTCCAGATGCGCCGCCGTCCAATCGGGCCCGGTCGTCGCGGCCTGGCAGGCCTCGGCCAGCCGGGCGGCGCTCTCGGCGTCGCTCGGGCCGTTGCGGGCGCCGCGAGCCACCAGGCTCAGCGCCACGAAATCCGGGCGCAGCATCCGGACTGCGGAATCAACGACAGGTGGGGCGGACAGCATCGGCTCGGTTCGTTAAAATGACCGGAGAGTTCATTTTGTTGAATAGGCCGAGATGACCGGGCAGGTCAACACGGAGGGCACCAAGGCCCCCGACGAACCCGAGGCGGCGACCGCCGCGGCGGTGGCGCGCCATGTCGCCGAGCGGCGGCGGGCGCGACGCCTGTCGCTGGACGCGCTGGCCAGGCTCTCCGGCGTCAGCAAGGGCATGCTGGTGCAGATCGAGAACGCCCGCTCCAATCCCTCGATCGGCACGCTGTGCCGGGTCGCCGCGGCGCTCGGCGTCTCGGTGGCGGAGCTGGTGGATCTGGGCGGCGCGGATGCGGTGCGGCTGGTCGGGCCGGAGGAGACGGCGCGGCTCTGGGCCGGTCCGGAGGGCGGCGCCGCGGTGCTGCTGGTCGGCGGCGACGGGCCCGACATGCTGGAGCTGTGGCAGTGGGAGCTGAAGCCGCGGGAGCGGCACGTCTCCGACCCGCATCCGCCGGGCACGCGCGAGCTGCTGCACGTCACCGCCGGCACGCTGCTGCTGGAGGTTGACGGCCGGCCGCATGAGGTGCCCGCCGGCACTTCGGCGCTGCTGCACAGCGACCGGCCGCACGCCTATGCCTGCAAGGGCGCGCGGCCGGTCCGCTTCACCATGGCGGTCATGGAACCGCACGCGATGCGGCGGTTCTGAAGAAGGGGAGAGCAGGCGACGCTCCTGCAGGCGTTGCCCTAACGGCCACCAAAAAGATCGTCATTGCGAGCGCAGCGAAGCAATCCAGGGTCGTTTGGCGTGGCCCCTGGATTGCTTCGTCGGCTTCGCCTTCTCGCAATGACGGCTCTTTCCTGGAACCGCCATCGCGAGCCTGCTCGTCCTACGCGCCCATCCCCGCCAGCAGGACGTATTTCAGCTCCACGAACTCCTCGATGCCGTGATGCGAGCCCTCGCGGCCGAGGCCGGATTCCTTGACCCCGCCGAAGGGCGCCACCTCGGTGGCGACGATACCGGCATTGACGCCGACAATGCCGTACTCCAGCGCCTCGGCCACCCGGAACACGCGGCCCAGGTCGCGGGCGTAGAAATAGGCAGCCAGGCCGAAGGGCGTGGCGTTGGCCTGGGCCACCACATCCGCCTCGTCGCGGAAGCGGTAGACCGGGGCCAGCGGGCCGAAGGTCTCCTCCTGCGTCACCACCATCTCGGTGGTGGCGCCGGACAGCACGGTCGGCTCGAAGAAGGTGCCGCCCAGCGCGTGGCGGTGGCCGCCGGTGACGACGGTCGCGCCCTTGGCCACGGCGTCGGCGATGTGGCGCTCGGTCTTCTCCACCGCCTCGGCGGTGATCAGCGGGCCCTGGACCACGCCCGCCTCGGTGCCGTTGCCGACCTTCATCGCCTTGACCTTCTCGGCGAAGCGGGCGACGAAATCGTCATAGACCGCGTCCTGGACATAGATCCGGTTGGCGCAGACGCAGGTCTGGCCCATGTTGCGGAACTTCGAGGCCAGGGCGCCCTCGACTGCGGCATCGATGTCGGCGTCGTCGAAGACGATGAAGGGCGCGTTGCCGCCCAGCTCCAGCCCGACCTTCTTCACCGTGTCCGCGGCCTGGCGCATCAAGAGCTTGCCGACCTCGGTCGACCCGGTGAAGCCGAGGAACTTCACGGCCGGGTGGCCGGTCAGGACGCGGCCGATCTTCGGCGCGTCGCCGGTGATCACGTTCAGCACGCCGGCCGGCACACCGGCGCGCACCGCCAGCTCGGCCAGGGCCAGCGCGGTCAGCGGCGTCTCCGGCGCCGGCTTGACCACGGCGGTGCAGCCGGCGGCCAGGGCCGGCGAGACCTTGCGGGTGATCATCGCCGCCGGGAAGTTCCAGGGGGTGATCGCCGCGACCACGCCGATCGGCTGGCGCATCACCAGGATGCGGGCGTCGGCACGGTGGCTCGGGATGGTCTCGCCGTAGATGCGCTTGGCCTCCTCGGCATAGAACTCGACGAAGGAGGCGGCGTAGTCGACCTCGCCGCGGGCCTCGGCCAGCGGCTTGCCCTGCTCGCTGGTCATGATCAGGGCGATATCGTCCTTGTTCGCGATGATCAGGTCGAACCAGCGGCGCAGGATGGCCGAGCGCTCCTTGGCGGTCTTTTTCGCCCAGGGGCCGAAGGCGGCCTCGGCGGCCTCGACCGCGTCGGTGGCCTCGGCCTCGCCGAAGCGCGGCACGCGGCCCAGCGTCTCGCCGGTCGCCGGGTTGGTCACCGGGTCGACGGCCTCGCCGATCCAGGATCCGCCGATCAGGGCCTGGCTCTTCAGCAGGGTGGGGTCGTTCAGGGACAGGGTGGTCACGGTCGACATTGGGGGACCTCACGGGGTCACGGAACGGAATGCTCTTGTGGCGAGGCCGCACACCCCCTCACCCGAAATCGCTGCGCGATTTCGACCTCTCCCCAAGGAGAGGTGAAGGGGCGGCGCTCGTTTCCCTCTCCTTGGGAGGGGGAGGGTCAGTGAACCTTTGGCTCAGAGATCGTTTCGAAATGCGCTGGTGTGAGTCGGCTGGTGGTGGTTTCGAGAACCGGAGCGCAGCGCACATTTGGTGCGTGAGCACCGGAAGCGGAGAAACCGCCATCAGACGGCCGCACCAGTAGCATTTCCAAACGATCTCAGGCGGCGGCCAGGGCAGTCTCCAGCACGTCCAGGCCCTCGTCGACGATGGCGTCGCTGGCGGTCAGTGGCACCAGGATGCGGATGACATTGGCGTTGACGCCGCAGGACAGCAGCACCAGACCGTTCTCATAGGCCTTCTGGGTCACCCGCTTGGTGGCGTCGGCATCGGGCTCGGCGGCGCCGCGCGACTTGACGATCTCGAAGGCGACCATGCCACCCAGGCCGCGGATCGCGGCGATCGGCAGCAGGTCGTTGCGGCGCGACAGCGTCTCCAGCCGCGCCTTGATCCGGGCGCCGATGGCGTTCGAGCGGTCGAGCAGCTTCTCGTCCTTGAACACCTCCAGCACCGCCAGCGCCGCGGCGCAGGACAGCGGGTTGCCGGCATAGGTGCCGCCCAGCCCGCCCGGGTCGGCCGCGTCCATGATCGGCGCCCGGCCGATCACGCCGGACAGCGGGAAGCCGCCCGCCAGGCTCTTGGCGACGCAGATCAGGTCGGCCTCGACGTCGTAATGCTCCATCGCGAACATCTTGCCGGTGCGGCCGAAGCCGGTCTGCACCTCGTCGGCGATCAGCACGATGCCGTGCTCGTCGCAGATCCGGCGCAGGGCGCGCATCAGCTCGGCCGGCACCTCGTAGAAGCCGCCTTCGCCCTGCACCGGCTCGAGGATGATCGCGGCGACGCGCGACGGGTCGACATCGGCCTTGAACAGGAAGTTCAGGTGGCGCAGCGAATCCTCGACCGTGACGCCGTGATGGGCGACCGGGAACGGCACGTGCCAGACATCGGGCAGGGTGGGGCCGAGGCCCTTCTTGTAGGGCACCACCTTGCCGGTCATGGCCGAGGCCATGACGGTGCGGCCGTGGAAGGCACCGGTAAAGGCGATGACGCCGGACCGGCCGGTGGCGGCGCGCGAGATCTTGACGGCGTTCTCGGTCGCCTCGGCGCCGGTGGTGAAGAACACCGACTTCAGCGGGCCGGAAATCGGGGCCAGCGCGTTCAGCTTCTCGGCCAGCTCGATATACGGCTCGTACATCAGCACCTGGAAGCAGGTGTGGGTGAAGTTCTCCATCTGCGCCTGGACGGCGGCGATCACCTTCGGGTGGCAGTGGCCGGTGTTGACCACGGCGATGCCGCCGGCGAAGTCGACATAGCGCTTGCCCTCGACGTCCCAGACCTCGGCGTTCAGCGCGCGGGCGGCGGAGATCGGGGTGGTGTGCCCGACCCCGCGGACGACGGCGGCGTTGCGGCGCTGAAGAAGCTCGGCATTGGTGGTCATGGGCATCCTCTTGGGTTCGGGCCTTGCGCTAGAAGGTCGGTGCGGCAGGGCCGCTGCACAATCGCCTAGTTTGAACGTGTCTGGTGCATTCTATGCACCATTGCCGTTCGCGGTCGCGAACAACGCCCGCAGCCAATCGCGCAGCGTGGCCAGGCCGGGCTCGTCCCAGCGTGCCGCCTCCGACAGGAAGTAATAGCCGCCGAGGCGGATGTCGGACGGCACCATCTCCACCAGCCCGCCGGCGGCCAGGTCCTCCCCGGCCAGCACGGCATTGGCCAAAGCGACGCCCTGGCCCAGCCGGGCGGCCTCGATCGCCAGATGGGCGTGCCACAGCCGCGGGCCGCGTAGCGGCGGCACGTCCGGCACCCCGGCGCGGCGCAGCCAGCGCTGCCACTGCTCGGTCGATTCCTCGTGGATCAGCGGCACCCGCAGCAGGTCGGCCGGCGCCGCGACATCGGCGTGGCGGGCGCGGAAGGCGGCGCTGGCCACCGGGAGACGCGGGGGCTGGACAGCAGCTCGGCCGCACCCGTCGCGCGGCCCGGCCGTCTCCAGATAGA
>NZ_JANX01000117.1 GCF_000767795.1 Inquilinus limosus MP06
AGATCTTTTCACAATGCTTCTCCCTCGCCGTCATTGCGAGGAGGCGAAGCCGACGAAGCAATCCAGGGGCCAGTGCGCACCGGCCCCTGGATTGCTTCGCTGCGCTCGCAATGACGGTTCTGGGGCTTCTGGAAAGGTTCCGCCAGCGGGAGAGGCAACCGGATAACGCCGAAGATCCGTGGTCAGACATTCCCGAGAGCCGATACTAGGCGGCGTCCTGCGCCTCCGCCCCGACGGGTGACCCCAGGCGCGACTGCACGAAGTCGATGAAGGCGCGCACCTTGGCCGGGGGAAGGTGGCGCGACGGGTACAGGGCATAGAGCGGGAAGCTCTCGCCGGTCCAGTCCGGCAGCAGCTCGACCAGCTCGCCGCGGTCGATCAGGCGCTGCACGCCGATCGCCTTGACCCGGGCGATGCCCACCCCCTCCAGGCAGGCGCCGAGCATGGTGCCGAACTCCGCCACCATCAGCCGGCCGGTCGCCCGCACCTCCGCCACCTCGGCGCCGCGCCGGTACGTCCAGCTGTCGATCGGCTGGCCGGAGGCCGAGTCGCGCACCTGGATGCAGGCATGGCGGGCCAGGTCCGACGGGGCCTCCGGCCGGCCATGGGCGGCGACATAGGCCGGCGACGCCACGGTGATCGTCCGCGTCTCCAGCAGCTTGCGCGACACCAGCGACGAGTCCGGCGGGTGGCCGAAGCGCACGGCGATGTCGAAGCCCTCGCCCACCAGGTCGCCCAGTTGGTCCTTGGCCACCAGCTCCAGCGTCAGCTCCGGGTGCAGCGCCAGGAAGTCCGGGATGTGCGGGGTGAACAGCAGGCGCGAGAAGAAGGCGTCGACATTCACCCGCAGCCGGCCGCGCACGGCGATGGCGGAGCCGGAGGTCACGGTCACCGCATCCTCGATCCCGGTCAGCAGCGGCACGACCTCGGCATAGAGGCGCCGGCCCTCATCGGTCAGGGCCACGGCGCGGGTGGTGCGGTCGAGCAGCCGGACGCCCACCCGCGCCTCCAGCCGCGCCACCGCCCGGCTGACGCCGGAGCGGGACAGGCCCAGCGCCTCGGCCGCGCGGGCGAAGCTGCCGCCTTCGACCACCGCGGCCAGCACGCCGACATTGGAGATCACCCGTCCGTCGAAGGCCAACGCGCCCTCCGTTGAGTCCAGGTCACCAGTCTAGTGACTTGATGGCGCTCGCGGCAACGGTTCGGCGGTCTTAGATCTTCGGCGTCCGCTGAAGGAGACCGAAGGATGTACGCGATCACGGGAATCACCGGCCAGGTGGGCGGCAGGCCGAGTGCTGCAGCTGTCGACCATCGGCGCTGACGCCGTCCACGACAATCTGCTGTCGCAGCACACGCTGCTGGAGGCGGCGCTGCGCGACCTGCCGCTCCCGCTGACGGTCCTGCGGCCGGCCTGGTTCGTCGAGAACGCGGTGTGGGACGTGGCCTCGGCGCGCGACGAGGGCGTGATCCGCAGCTTCCTGGTTCCGACCGCCCGGCCGGCGCCGATGGTGGCCACCGCGGATATCGGGCGCGTCGCGGCCGATCTGATCTGCGAGAATTGGACTGGCCGGCGCGTGGTCGAACTGGAAGGCCCGCGCCGGGTCTCGCCGGACGACCTGGCCGCCGCCTTCACTGCTGCCCTCGGCCGGCCGGTGCGGGCCGAGCCGGTGGCACGCGAGACCTGGGAGGACCTGTTCCGGTCCCAGGGCATGAAGAACCCGGCGCCGCGCATCCGCATGCTCGACGGCTTCAACGAGGGTTGGATCGAGTTCCGCGACGGCGGCCGCCATGCGCTGAAAGGCCGGGTCGAGGCGGCGGAGGTGATCGCCGAACTGGCCGCCCGCGGTTGAGAACGGCGCGGCGGCCGAGGTCAGTCGGGCTCCATCTGGCAGTCCGGCCCGACCCATTTGCCGGTCGAGATATCGAGTTCGTTGTCCATGCCGGCGGCGCCGCAGACCGGATAGCGATCGTCACCGCGCCGCTCCATGCTGAGCGACCGGTAGCGCTTCACCAGGGTGTCGTGATCCGGCGGCGCCCTGTCCTGCCGCCGCGTCGAGAGCTTCATCATGCAGTTGGCGAAGGCGTCGGTGCCGTCCTGGAAGCCGAACTCGGCGCATTTCTGCCGGTCGTCCGCCAGCTGTTCGGCGTGGTCCGGGCCGCTGATGCACCCGGACAAGGACAGGAGAAGAAGGGCGGACCAGGCCGAGCGATGCATTTTCCCCCTCGCGGCGTCGTGAAACCTCCGGGATCAGCGCATGGGAAGACGCCCGGGTCAAGGAGAGGGCCGGGGCCCCTATCCCTTGATCGCCCCCGCGGTCAGGCCGGCGACGATCTTGCGCTGGAAGATCAGCACCAGGGCGATCAGGGGCAGGGTCACCACCACCGACGCCGCCATGATCGGGCCGAACGGGTATTCGTAGCGGCTGCCGCCGGAGATGGTGGCGATCGCCACCGGCACGGTCCGGTTCTCGTCCGACAGGATGAAGGTCAGGGCGAACAGGAACTCGTTCCAGGCCTGGATGAAGGCCAGGAGGCCGGTCGAGGCCAGGGCCGGGCCCATCAGCGGCAGCAGCACGCTGACAAGCACCCGGCCGCGGCTGGCGCCGTCCATCAGCGCCGCCTCCTCCAGCTCGCGCGGGATGTCCTGGATGAATCCCGTCAGCACCCAGACGGTGAAGGGCAGGGTGAAGATCAGATAGGCGAAGGTCAGCGACCCGACCCGGTTGTACAGGCCGAACCACCGCACCAGCTCGAACATGCCGGACAGCACCACGATCTGCGGGAAGATCGAGATCATCAGGATTACCAGCAGCACCGTCCGCCGCAGCGGGAAGTCCAGCCGGCCGAGGGCATAGGCGGCGCCGATGGCCAGCAGCAGCGAGATCCCGGTGGCCGAGCCGGCGACGATCAGCGAGTTGACGATCGAGCCCAGGAACACCGGGTCGTGCAGCAGCGCCTTGTAGTAGACCAGATCGAAGGCCGGCAGCAGCGTCGCCTCGAACAGCGACGCCCCGGTCTTCAGCGAGGACACGATCGCCCAGTAGTACGGGAACAGGGTGTAGACCAGCACCAGGACGACGGCGAAGCCCAGGCCGACGGTCTTCAGCACCCGGCGCCGGCGATAGCGGGCGGCGGCGCGGGCCAGGGCGGGGGCGGCGGCGACGGTCATCGGATACTGGTCCGGTCCAGCCGGATGGCGCCGATGATGACGATGGCGATCAGTGCGATCAGCAGGAACACCCAGGTCGACGCGGCGGAGCCGTAGCCGAGCTCCTGGAAGCTGACCAGGTGGTTGCGGGCATAGATCGTCATGGTCATGGTCGGGTCGCCATTGCCGCCGAGCACGTAGCTCAGGTCGAACATGCGCAGCGCGTCGAGGGTGCGGAACAGCACGGCGACGCCGATCGGCACCCGCAGCATCGGCAGGGTGATCGACCGCAGCCGCTTCCACCAGGACACGCCGTCGACCCGCGCCGCCTCGTGGATCTCGGCCGGGATCAGCTGCAGCCCGGCCAGGATCAGCAGCACCATGAAGGGCGTGGTGATCCAGACATCGACGAAGATGACGACGCCCAGCGCCAGCGACGGGTCGGCGGTCCAGGCCACGCCGGTGTCGATCAGGCGCAGGTCGATCAGCAGGCGGTTGATGATGCCGAACTGGTCGTGCAGCAGCCATTCCCAGATCTTGGCCGAGACCACGACCGGGATCGACCAGGGCACCAGGATGGCGGCGCGCAGCACGCCGCGGCCGGGGATCGCCTCGTTCAGCAGCAGCGCGATGGCGAGGCCCAGCAGCGTCTCCAGCGCCACCGAGACGATGGTGAAGACCAGCGTGTTCTCGACCGCCCGCCACCATTGCGGGTCGCGCGCGACGTCGACGAAGTTGTCGAGCCAGACGAAGCCGTAATTGGTCGGGTCGTCGAGGAAGGCGTCGGTGGTGGAGAAGAACAGCGTCCGCAGCAGCGGCCACAGCGCCACCAGGGCGAGGGCCGCCAGCGTCGGCGCCAGGAACAGCCACCCGGCCCGGCGATGCGATCGCGCGACGCGGCCGGTCATCGAGGACGCCCCCCGGTCGAGTCCCCCCTCCCCCTGCGGGAGGGGGGGAGGGGGAGGGGGTTTCCCGAGCCGGAGCTGGCGTGTGGATTCCTGACCATTCGCGCGCAGACGCGCGCAGGCCCCTCCCCCTGCCCCCCTCCCGCAAGGGGAGGGGGGACTAAGAAGGAAGGGCGGGTCGAAGGAGACCGCACAGGCCTATCCTCGTTGCGCCGTCACCACTTCGCCCGCTGGCGCAGGCGCTCCAGCTCCTTGGCCAGGGCGGCCACGGCGGCGTCGGGCTTCTCGTCGCCGGTCAGCACCGCGTGCACGGACTTCGAGAAGGCCTGCGACACCCGGTTGTAGCTGGCGCCGGTGACCGCCGAGGGGCGGGCGATGCTGTCGGCGAAGGCGGCCTGCGTGTCCTTCAGGAAGGGCAGCTTGGCCAGGACCTCCGGGTCCTCGTACAGCGCCGAGACGGTCGGGTTGTAGGCGCCCTGGATCGCCCGGCGCTTCTGGTCGGCGGCGCCCGTCATGTAGCGGATCAGGCTGACCGCCGCCTCCTTGTTCTCGGAGTATTTCGACACGCCGAGATAGGCAGGGCCCAGGCAGCCGCTCGACTTCTCGCCCGCGGCGCCGACCGGCAGCGCCGCCACCCCGACCTTGCCGACCAGGGCGCCGCCCGCGGCCTGCGAGGTGCCCCAGACATAGGGCCAGTTGCGCAGGAACACGGCCTTGCCGCTCTCGAACACGGCGCGCGAGCTCTCCTCGTCGTAGCCCAGCACGCCCGGCGGGCTGATGGTGTCGATCCAGCTGTGGGCCAGGGCCAGCGCCTGGGCCGCCTTCGGGTTGTCGATGGTGATGTCGCCCTTGCCGTCGATGATGGTGCCGCCGCCGGTGCTGGCGACCCATTCGATCGCGTCGCAGGTCAGCCCCTCATAGGACTTGCCCTGCCAGACGAAGCCCCACATGTCGGCATTGCCGGCCTTGCGCTCGCCGTCCTGCACCGCCTTGGCGGTCTCGGTGAGTTCGCTCCAGGTCTTGGGCACGGCCTTGCCGTACTTCTCCAGCAGGTCCTTGCGGTAGAAGATCAGGCCGGTGTCCATGTACCAGGGCAGGGCCAGCAGCTGGCCGTCGATGGTCGCGGCGTCGATCGTGGTCGGGAAATGCGCCGCCACCTCCTCCTTCGGCACGATGGCGCCGAGGTCGAGCAGATGGTTCTTCAGCATGCCCATCCAGATCACGTCGATCACCAGCACGTCGACATCGGTCGACTTCGCCGCCAGCATCTGCTGGTACAGCGGCACCGCATCGTCCCAGGAAGCAGGCATCTTGTTGATGCTGACGCTGTTGCTGCTCTGCTTGGCCCAGGCCTCGGCGGCGCTGCTGCACAGGTCGTAGTCGGTGGCGCCGCAGAACAGCTTCACCGTCGCGGCTTCCGCGCTGCCGGCGACACCGGCGGTGACGGCGGCCAGTGCCGTGGCCAGAGATAGAGTGGCGATCTTCATGGTTCCCTCCGTTCAAGCCCCTGTTTGCACTGTGTTGTCGTTTGCCGGCGGGTTAGGTCCCGCTCAGGTCGAGGCCGCAGCCTCCTGCCGGATCATTCCGAGCAGCTCCGCCTCGCGCGGCAGCGCCCGGCCGCCATAATCGGTGGTGGCCATGGCGCCGCAGCAGGCCGCGAGCGCCAGGCTGTCGCGGAAATCGAAGCCGCGCAGCCGGCCGTAGAGGAAGCCGGCGTTGAAGCTGTCGCCGGCGCCGGTGGTGTCGACCACGGTGACGGCCGGGGCCGGTACGGCGCAGCGCTCGCCCCGGCTGACGCCGATCGCCCCGGCGGCCCCGCGCTTGACCAGCACGGTCGGCACCATCGCGGACAGCTGCTCCAGCGCCGCGCTGACATCCGGCGCGCCGGTGAAGGCCAGGGCCTCGGATTCGTTCGGGGCGAAGACGTCGATCTCGCGGAACAGCTCGGCCACGCCGGGCGAGTCGATCCGGTGCGGCACGTGCTGGCAGTCGAGATAGACCAGGACGCCCCGCCGCTTCGCCGCCCGCGCCAGGGCCAGCAGCTCCGGCTGCAGCCGGAAGCTCTGCAGCAGCAGGGCCTTCGGCGCGACCTCGGCGAGAGCCTCCGGCGTCGGCGGCAGGTCGTCGCGCACGGCATAGCTGACGAAGCCGCGGTCATGGGCGAAGGAGAAGGCGGCGCTGACCCGCTCCAGCGGATGGTCCAGCCGGCGGAACAGCCGGTCGTCCAGCCCCTCCGCCCGCGCCGCCTCCAGCGCCAGCCGGCTGAACAGGTCGGTGCCGAAATCGGCGGCCCAGGCGGTGCGCAGCCCCAGCCGGTGCAGCGCCGTGGCGCTGGTGAAGCTGGCGCCCGGCAGGGTGGCGAAGTCACGGGCGAACAGGTCGGCGCCCAGCCGCGGCACCTCCGGCAGGCCGGTGAAGATCAGGTCCCAGTAGTATTCGCCGACCACGACGACGTCGCAGCCCGGCGCCATGCCCGCGGCGGTCATGGCCAGTTGCCGACGTAAGGAGCGTGGGCGGCGAGATATTCGTCCACCAGCGCCTCGGCCCGGGAATAGGACAGCACCAGCGGATGCGCCACCAGTGCCTCGACCGCCAGGTCGCGGTCGCGCTCGCGGATCGCCTGCACCGCCAGCCGTTCGTAGCGCTTGATGCTATGCACCAGCTGGGCCTGCGCCTCCGGCATCGGGCCGATCGGCAGCGGCCGCACGCCGTCGCGGTCGACGACGCAGCTGACCTCGACCACGTCGTCGTCGCGCAGCCCCTCGATGGCGCCCCGGTTCGGCACGTTCAGCCCGCTGTAGAGCGGCTTGCCGGTCTCCAGCGCGTCCACCAGGTCGAGCGCGACGCCGGCATAGCCCTCGCCCTCGTCGCCCAGCGGCGCATGGGCGCCGGCGGCCAGGGCGCGGTCGGCCTCCTCCATGCTCGGCGCGCCCTCCTGGGCGTAGTGCATGTAGGTGGCGTTGCGGCGGTGGGCATAGGCGTAATAGGCCTCCAGCGCCTTGTCCGGGTTGCGGCGCCAGTCCAGCGCCGTCAGCTGCTCGATCAGGCCGTGATTCAGGTCGCGCACCTCCTCGCCGCGGGTGCGGGAATCCGACCGGATCGCCTCCACCGCCTTCTCGGCATAGTAGAAGTAGTAGAGGTACTCGTTGATCCACATCCCGTGGCGGCGGACCACGCGCGGGCTGAACACCTTCTGGGCCGAGGCGGCCAGGAACGCGTCGTCGGCCAGCAGGCGCGGCAGCACGTCCTCGCCGCCGATCTCGGCGCGGCGGGTGAAGGACAAGTGGTTCAGGCCGAACACCTCGGTGCGCACCGCCTTCTCCGGCACGTCGAACCAGCGCGCCACGGCCGACTGGGCGGCGTTGGCGCCGTCGCAGATGCCGATGGTGCGGTCGTGGCCGGCGTCGCGCAGCGCCTGGGTGACCAGCCCGGCCGGGTTGGTGAAGTTGAACAGCCAGGCGCCGGGGCTGACCCGCTTCAAGAGGTCGGCATAGCCCAGGATCGTCGGGATGCTGCGCAGCGCCATCGCGAAGCCGCCCGGCCCGGTCGTCTCCTGCCCCAGCACGCCATGGGCGAGGGCGATGCGCTCGTCCTTGATCCGGCCTTCCTCCAGCCCCGGCCGGACCGTAGTCACGACATAGGCGGCGCCCTCCAGCGCGCGCTCGGGATCCAGGCTGGTGGTGATCGTTACCGGCGACTTCATGCGCCGGGCGATCTCCGCCCCCAGCCCGCCGAACAGCTCCAGCCGCGGCCCGTCGATGTCGAACAGGCACAGCTCGGTCAGGTTGCTCCACTCCGCCCGGCGCAGCGCCGATTCGATGAACAGGGGGGCGCGGACGCCGCCGCCGCCGACCAGGGTCAGTTTCATGGTGCCTCCCGAGAACCGCTATCGTTATGACTGGTTATAACCAGTCATGTCAATTGTGGCCGGCCCCCCGATTTGCGTGTATGCAGCGAGGGTGATCCCTGTCCCTGCCGAGAGGCTTTTCCGCAAGCCATGACCGACGGTTTCCCCAGCGACGGACCGGCCGGCGACGGGCTGCGGCGCGACGATCCGCAACCCCTCTACCGCCAGATCAAGCAGCGGCTGCGCCAGCAGATCGAGAGCGGCGCGCTGGGCACCGACGCCAAGCTGGCGTCGGAGCGCGAACTGGAGAAGCAGTACGGGGTCAGCCGCATCACCGTGCGCCAGGCGGTGCGCGAGCTGGTGCAGGAGGGCTGGCTGCACAGCCATCCCGGCCGCGGCTTCTTCGTGGCCCGGCGGGAGGAGACTTACGAGCTGCACCTGCTGCGCAGCTTCACCATGATCGCCGAGGCGCATGGCCGAACGCCGAGCAGCCGGCTGATCGAAGGCTATGTCTGCCGCGCGCCGGCGGAGGTGGCGCGGCCGCTGTTCCTGCCGCCCGGCGCCGATGTGGTGATGCTGAAGCGGCTGCGCTGCCTGGACGGCCAGCCGGTGGTGCTGACCCAGGATTGGTTCGCCGCCCGGCTGGTGCCCGGGATCCTCGACCTCGACTGGTCGACCGGCAACCGCTCGCTCTATGCCGAGGTGCGAGACCGCTACCGGCTGCGGCCGGACCGCGGCCGCACCACGATGAGCGCCCGGCTGGCCAATGCCGAGGAGGCGGAGCTACTGGAACTGACCCCGCCCGCCGCGGTGCTGACGATCGAGCAGATCGCCTATGACCCGCAGGGCCGGCCGGTGAACATGACCTTCTCCAGCCACCATCCGCTGCGCTATCCGCTGAGCCTCGACCAGAGAGGGTGACCCGGGTCTGTCCCCGGCCGCGGAATTGCCGCAGCGGAATCACGATCCGATCACGATCGGGCTTCTAAATGCACCGGCGACGCCAACGGATCGCGGTGTACCGACCAGGGAGGGCACGAACGTGCATGGCTCAGGTTTCGCAGGGGCCGGCCAGCGCAGCGCCGCGCTGACGCAGGGGCTCGAGCAGCCCGCGACCTATTTCGAGGGCAATCCGCCGCCGCCCGAGGGCGTCTTCGGCTGGCGGCTGGCGCAGGAGGCGGGCCGGCTCGGCCTGCATCCCCAGGCCCTGGTCATGGACGTGCTGCAGCGCCTGGCTCGCAAGATGTACCTGGACGGGCTCGTCGCCGGGCCGGAATCGTTCAATCCCGAGGTCCCGGCCGGCTACACCTATCTCGGCCAGCTGGTCGCGCATGACCTGACCTTCACCGATCTCGGCACCCTTTCGCGCTCGGCCAATGCCGGGCCGCTCTGGGCCAGCCCGTCGCTCGATCTCGACTGCCTCTATCGCGGCGGGCCGTTCCGGTCGCCGATGCTGTACCAGCAGCGCACCGGCGGGCCCGACGCGCTGCGGATGAAGCTGCGCGTCGGCTACACCGGCGGCCGGACCTGGGACAAGGACGCGCCGGAAGTGCCGGGCGACCCGGCCACGGCCAAGGCCCCGCAGCCCTGCGACCTGGCGATGATCGCATGCCTCGATGCGGCGTCGAACGCGACCGACCTGCGGCCGCTGCCGCCGGGGGCGCCGGATGTGCCGAAGCAGTGCCCGGTCGAGCCCCTGATCGGCGATATCCGCAACGATAACAACCTGATCCTGTCGCAGATCACGGTCCTGTTCCATCGCTTCCACAACCGCATCGTCGACGCCATCCTGGCCTCGCCGCACCGGCCATCGGACTACGAGGTGTTCGAGATCGCCCGCGCCCTGGTGATCTCCACCTACCGGTCGGTGGTCCGAAACGACTATCTTGGCCATCTGCTCGACCCTGAGGTCTGGCAGACCTACGCCCGGCGCGAAAGCCTGCAGGACCTGGGCGGCTTCGGCCGGCGCCTGGCCGCCGACCGGGACACGCCGCTGCCGGCCGAGTTCATCATGGCCGCCTTCCGCTTCGGCCACGCCATGGTGCGGCCGTCCTACACGCTGAACCGGGCCCTGGCGCTGACCGAGACCAGCCTGAAGGGGCTGATGACCTTCCGGCGCGGCATGCTGGTCGGGGATGGCGGCATCCCGGGCAGCCCGATCCCGAACGACTGGATCCTGGAATGGGACCTGTTCTTCCCGGAAAAGACGGGCGCCGACGAGAACCAGGCGCATCTGATCGGCCCCTGGGTCACGGCGCAGTTCTACACGATGTCGGCGATGGCGCATGACGACATGCGGCGCATGGTCGGCGGCGACCCGCTTTACGAGGGCTGCTATGGCGGATTGCCGTTCCGCGACCTGGCGCGGGCCTATCTGTCCAGCCTGCCGAACGGCCAGTATCTCGCGGACCGGCTGGGGGTTCCGAAGCTGACGCGGGAGGAGCTTCTGGGCGACGGTCATGGCGGCCTGGCCGGCATGAACGCGCGCAGCCAGCGCAACCCGCTGGCCGAAGGCCCGGACGGGGTGATCGAGGCGTTGGCCGAGGACACGCCGCTGTTCTACTACATCCTGCGCGAGGCCGAGGTACGCCACCAGGGCCGGCGCCTCGGGCCGCTGGGATCGGCGCTGGTCGCCCAGGTGATCCTGGCCGCGTCCCTGGCCGAGTCGACGACGGTCGAGCCCGGCGTGATCCGGCGCTGGAGCCGCGTCCTGTTCAAGGGCGGCGCCGTTCCGGACAGCATGCGCGACATCATCGGCTTCGTCGAATCGCCGCCGCCGCCGGCCGCGTCGTCGCGGCCGATCACACAAGCCAGCGTCTGAGGGCGCCGGCACCGAGGTGGTGGGGGACCTCCGCCTCCGTCGCCCTTCGGGGCGCGGGGGCGGAGGTTTAATGCGGCGGCCCGCCGGCCGTCGCCATACGGCAAGGCGGGAGCGCCTTGCAAACAAGGAGGAGCGAGCGATGACGGACCACAACAAGCACGACCCGAAGCAGCCGCCGAAGCCGGTGCCGGTCGAGATGACCATGTATGACCGCGAGGCCGCGGGGCGGCTGATCATCGGCATGGCGATCGGCGAGATCCCGAAGCCGAAGACGACGGCCGAGGCACTGCAGCTGCTGAAGGATCACGGCATCACGCTGGAGAACTTCGCCGAATCCGGGAAGGAGATCCGGATCGTCAGCCGCGACGAGGCGCTCTATGTCGTGCTGCCGCCGGCCGACCTGATGCGGCAGCGGATCGAGGAATACTCGAAGTACCCCGGCCCCTACCCGCTGCCGGACGAGTACGGCCTGCAGGTGCGGCGCGACCCCAACGCGCTGAACGCGCTCGACATGTTCTACTTCCGCGTCGGCGACTACAGCTTCGGTCAGTGCCGGTGAGGCCAGTAGAGCTGCTCCTCGCCGACATCTGAGGCGGGAAGGCCGGCCTGGATCAGGCCTTCCCGCAGCTCGCGCCAGCGGGCGACGTTGCGGATCGGGAAGCTGCTCAGGAACCACTCGACGATGGCGGCGTCCGTGCACTCCAGCTTGGCGTGCCAGGCGTCGCGGGCGTTGCGCAGGAAGAGGCGCGCTTCCTCCTGCGCCCGCCGGCTGTCGCCGAGGAGGCTGAGGGCGGCCGCCTTCCAGGCCGGGATGTTGAAGATCGACTGCCCGGCCCGGTCCGCGGCCTCGACACAGCCCTCGATGTCGCCGTGCAGGAAGCGGATGCCTGCCAGATAGGCCCAGTGATGGGGCGGGATCAGCGGGTTGAGCTCGAAGGCATTGGCCACGAGGTCGAGCGCGACATCGGTCCGGTCGACGAAGGCGAAGCCCTGCGCCGCCGACATCAGCACCGACGGGTTGCTTGGGTTCAGGTCGCGCGCCAGCTCCAGATGCAGGTCGGCCTGCGGGTAGCGGGTCGTCATCATGTAGGACCAGG
The DNA here is from genome assembly GCF_000767795.1 of Inquilinus limosus MP06. Classification (GTDB taxonomy): domain Bacteria; phylum Pseudomonadota; class Alphaproteobacteria; order DSM-16000; family Inquilinaceae; genus Inquilinus; species Inquilinus limosus_E. The sequence goes on from NZ_JANX01000117.1 coordinate 11,819, forward strand.
CGAGCGTCAGGTGCCCGCGTGCATCCAGCGGGTCCAGCTCCGCCGCCCGCCGGGCCAGGCTCAGCGCCTCCTCGGCCATGGCGCGGTCGCGCCGCACCCCCGGCAGGATGATGTGGCGCGAGTTGTAGATGTTGGCCAGGCCGCTATAGGCGGGGGCGAAGCTGGGCCAGTCCCGGATCACCTCCTTGAACTGCGCCTCGGCCTCGAACTCCGCCTGGGGCTCCCAGAAATTCAGCAGGTACTGGCCGCGCAGCCAGCGGACATACGGTCCGTGCGCGAAGTCGCGGTCGCCGATCTGCCGTGACAGGGCGTTGGCCGAGATGTGGATGTCCAGCGTGGCCGAAACGCGCCGGGCGATCTGGCGCTGCTGGTCCATCCAGGACGGCAAGGCCAGGGAGAAGGTCTCCGACCACAGCGACCGGTTGCGGGTCAGCTCGATCAGCGAGACGACGATCAGCAGATCGTCCTCCTTGTGCCGGAACGCGGTGGATAGCCGGTAATCGACCTGCTGCTGCGGCGCCTCGGCCCCGGCGGGCTGGTCCGGCGGCTCGACCACGATCCATTCGCGGAACCGCACCAGATTGGCGATCAGCTCGCTGCGGAAGCCGTGCACCACATAGTCGTCGACACCTTCGGGGATGCCGGGGCTCAACCGGTCCACCTCGATAATCGGCAGCCGCGATGCCTCCGCCACCGGCGTCAGGGCAGGCGGGGCGGCGCTGTCGACCGAGCCCTGCTTGATCTCGACGATGAGCCGCTGCGTCTCCTCCGACGGCTCCATGTCGTAGTCGTTCTGCAGCAGGTCCCACAACGTGCCGTACAGCTTCAGCGCCGCGGCGATATTGCCGCGCAGCGCCTGCTGCAGGATCAGGACGCGATAGGCCTCCTCATGCGTCGGATCGATGTCGAGCAGCGCATGGGCGGCCTCGGCGGCGATCTTCTCGCCCGAGGCGGGATCGCGCAGCAGCCGCTCCAGGCTGCCGATGAAGATCTTCCGCCATTGCTGCCGGCAGACCGTGAGCCAGGAGGCGAATTCCCGGTCCAGATCCTCGAACCCGGCCATGATGCGGTCCGGATTGGCCAGGCCCAGCGTCAGGGCCGAGGGCAGGACGCTCCGGGCCAGATCGCTCGCGACCTGCTCCAGGTCCACATCCACGACCTCGCGCCGGATGCGGATGTCCTGGCGCCCGATATCGATGATGCCCGGCCGGACGGCCTCCAGATTGTCGCGCAGCTGCTTCAGGCATTGCCGCAGCGACCCGCGGGCATGGTCGCCGTCGCTCTCGCTCCAGAACACGCCGGCGACGCGCTCGCGGCTTTCGATCGCCGTGCCGCTCAGCGCCACGAAGGCGAAGATCGCTTGGGCCTTGCGGCTGCCCAGCTCGATCCGGTCGCCATTGCCCAGACGGAGGTCGAATCCATTGCCCAGGGACAGCCGCAGGCGCTCAACACTGCCTGTGTCCGGAGCGGGAACGTCCACCCGTTCCGGAGTCCTCGCACTCCGTGTTGCCGGAACCGCCATCCGCGGTCTCCCTTCCCCCAAACAATGAAACCGCAGCGGACTGGGCTCGCAAATTATTAAATTATCGCAGGTCGATCCTCCAAACCATTCAGCGACCGGCCGAATTCCGTCGCCGTCCGGCGCAGCCTCTCCGTCATCGCGGCCGGCACGGAGGGCTGCAGGTCCGGCGATAACAGCTTCACGGCCGGAATCCCAGCCCTCGCGGTCAGGTCGACCCGGAAAACCACCATTCCCCGCCGCTCCAGGGCGGCGAGGAGCCCGGGCAGGGAGGCCGGGCCATCGGCGCGGTCATCCTCCGCCGTGGCGT
>NZ_JANX01000118.1 GCF_000767795.1 Inquilinus limosus MP06
ATATCCAACGGGCCCGGCACGACCGGCCGGGCCGAGACTGAGGCCCATGCAGATCTTCCGTCACACCGAAAACCTGCCGGCCGCGGCGCGCGGCGCGGTGGTCGCCATCGGCAATTTCGACGGCGTGCATCGCGGCCACCAGACCGTGGTCGCGGCGGCGCAGGCCGAGGCACGGCGGCTGGGCGTGCCGCTCTGCGTGCTCAGCTTCGAGCCGCATCCGCGCAGCCTGTTCCGCCCGGACGACCCGCCCTTCCGCCTGACGCCGTTCCGGATCAAGGCGCGGCTCCTGGAAGCGCTGGGCGTCGACCTGCATGTGGTGCTGCATTTCGACCAGGCCTTCGCCGCCCGCTCGGCCGAGGATTTCATCGAGACCGTGCTGGTCGGGGCGCTGGGCGCCCGCCATGTCGTGGTCGGCTATGATTTCTGCTTCGGCCACCGCCGCGCCGGCACGCCGGAGACGCTGACCGCCTTCGGCCGGCGTCTCGGCTTCGGCGTCACCATCGTCACCCAGGCGTCGGACGAGACCGGCGGCCTCTACTCCTCCAGCCGGGCGCGAGAGCTGCTGGCCGAAGGCGACGCCCGCGGCGCCGCCGAGATCCTGGGCCGGCCCTGGGAGATCGAGGGCCGGGTCGAGCATGGCGACAAGCGTGGCCGCCAGCTCGGCTTCCCGACCGCCAATGTCGAGCTCGGCGATTTCCTGCGTCCGGCCTACGGCATCTACGCCGTGCGCTGCGCCGTGGATGGCGACGGCCCGCTGGCCTGGCACGACGGCGTCGCCAACCTCGGCATCCGGCCGATGTGGCGGACCGAGGCGCCGCTGCTCGAGGCCTATCTGTTCGACTTCTCCGGCGACCTCTATCATCGCCATCTGCGGGTGCAGCTGGTGGAATGGCTGCGCGGCGAGGAGAAGTTCGACTCGCTCGAGGCCCTGGTCGCCCAGATCGACCGTGACTGCGAGGCCGCCCGGCGAGCGCTGGCGCGCTAGGTCGCTACCGGTCAGTTCGGCCATTCCTCCGCCGGCCAGTCCCGCGCCGTGTGGATCACGCGCAGAATGACGACGCTTTCCCGGCCGGCGATCGGCCGCAGCTCATAGGCGATGACATAGGGGAGGCCGCTCATCGATTTTTCGTAGGTGCCGGTGAAGCGGCCGGGCCGGCCCGTCGCGAGTTTGCCGAGAGCGTCGCCCGCATCTCGAAGGCGATCGGCGATCCGTCTTGCGGCCATGGGATTGGCCCGCGCGATGAACGCGACCTGACCTTTGATGTCGTCCAGGGCTTCGCGCGACCAGCCGACGGGCCGCTTCACGACTTGCCTGAACGCCCCGCTTCGGCCGCCTGGATGGCAGCATGGATTTCAGCCATGGCCTCATCGTGCGGCACGATCCGCCCGGCCTCCGCATCGGCCATGCCACGCTTGATGCCCTCGATGATTTCAAGCTCGCGATCGACATAGGCCGCGACCGCTTCGCCAGCGAGGAACGACTTGCTCCGCCGCGTGCCGGCCGCAATCCGTTCGAGCTTTTCTTTCACGTCGGCCCTGACCCGGATCGTCATCGTGGTGCTGGCGGTCATCGCAAAGCCCTGTGTTGACTTGTACACACTCTAGCACGCTCTTGGCGTACCCTCCATGTCGGCTGCGCGCCTTGACCCCGGGCGTCCTTCCGGTACGATAAGGACATGCGCAAGCCGGCTGCCCTGTTCCGAATTATCCGCCCGGCCCTCTGACGGGGGTCGGGTCACCGCGCCGCGCGCACCCCTCCACATGCCGCCCCGCCGGCCCGATCGGGTCGTCCGGCTGGCATCCGAGCGTCAAAGCGGGTATTGAGCCCCGCGTGGATCCACGAGCCTTCATGTCATGACCGCCCAGCCTGCCGAGACACCGGGCGCCGCCCCGGCTGCTTCCGACTACCGATCCACCGTCTTCCTGCCGAAGACGGATTTCCCGATGCGCGGCGGCCTGCCCCAGAAGGAGCCGGAGCTGCTGGCCCGCTGGGCCGAGACCGACCTGCTGGGCCGGATCCGCGCCGCGTCCAAGGGACGCGAGAAGTTCGTGCTGCATGACGGCCCGCCCTACGCCAATGGCGACATCCATATCGGCCATGCCGTCAACAAGATCCTGAAGGACATCGTCGTCCGCACCCGGCAGATGCTGGGCCGGGATTCCGTCTATGTCCCGGGCTGGGACTGCCACGGCCTGCCGATCGAGTGGAAGATCGAGGAGAAGTACCGCAAGGCCGGCCAGGACAAGGACGCGGTGCCGGTGCTGCAGTTCCGCGAGGAATGCCGCGCCTTTGCCCGCCATTGGGTGGGCGTGCAGTCGGAGCAGTTCCAGCGCCTCGGCGTGATGGGCGATTGGGCTGACCCGTATCTGACCATGACCGACGCGGCCGAGGCGCAGATCGTCCGCGAGATCCACAAGTTCCTGCTGAATGGCGGGCTGTATCGCGGGCTGAAGCCGGTGCTGTGGTCGGTGGTCGAGAAGACCGCCCTGGCCGAGGCCGAGGTCGAGTACCAGGACCTGACCTCCGACATGGTCTGGGTGCGGTTCCCGGTGACCAAGACGTCGCGGCCGTCGCTGGAGGGTGCCGCCGCGGTGGCCTGGACCACCACGCCCTGGACCCTGCCGGCCAACCGCGCCATCGCCTACGGCCCGGATTTCGAATACGGCGTCTACAAGGTCGACACCGTGGCCGAAGGCAGCCTGGCCAAGGTCGGCGAGACGCTGGTCGTGGCCACGGCGCTGGCCGATGCGGTGGCCAAGGACCTCGCCGTCACCGGCTGGACCGCGATCGACAAGTTCCCGGGCTCGGAGTTCGCCGGCACCGTCGCCCGCCACCCGCTGGCGGGGCAGGGCTATGAGTTCGAGGTGCCGTTCCTGCCCGGCGGCCATGTCACGGTCGATGCCGGCACCGGTCTGGTCCACACCGCGCCCAGCCACGGCGCCGACGACTTCGACCTCGGCCGCGCCCACGGCATCCCGGCCAGCGAGACGGTGACCGAGGACGGCCGCTACCATGTCAGCGTGCCGCTGTTCGCCGGCCATGTGATCTACCGGCCGGACGGCAAGAAGGGCGACGCCAACAAGGTCGTCACCGCGGCGGTCGAGGCCGCGGGCGGCCTGCTGGCCAAGGGCCAGATCCGCCACTCCTACCCGCACAGCTGGCGGTCCAAGGCGCCGCTGATCTTCCGCGCCACGCCGCAATGGTTCATCTCGATGGAGACGAACGGGCTGCGCGAGACGGCGCTGGCGGCGCTGAAGCAGACCCGCTTCGTGCCGGAGCAGGGCTACAACCGCCTGTCCTCGATGATCGAGAGCCGGCCGGACTGGGTGATCAGCCGCCAGCGCGCCTGGGGCGTGCCGATCGCGATCTTCGTGGACAAGATGACCGGCGAGCCGCTGCGCGACCCCGCCGTGTGCCAGCGCATCGCCGCGGCCTTCGAGCTCGAGGGCTCGGACGCCTGGTACAAGCACGACGCCCAGTTCTTCCTGGGCGAGACCTTCAAGGCCGAGGATTACGAGCAGATCTTCGACATCGTCGACGTCTGGTTCGAATCCGGCTCGACCCACGCCTTCGTGCTGGAGCAGCGGCCGGAGCTGAAATGGCCGGCCGACCTGTATCTCGAGGGGTCGGACCAGCATCGCGGCTGGTTCCACTCCTCGCTACTGGAAAGTTGCGGCACGCGCGGCCGGGCGCCTTATGACGCGGTGCTGACCCACGGCTTCACGCTCGACGAGCAGGGCCGGAAGATGTCGAAGTCGCTCGGCAACGTGGTGGCTCCGCAGACGGTGGTCGACCAGTCGGGCGCCGACATCCTGCGCCTCTGGGTGGTCTCGACCGACTATTCCGAGGATATGCGCGTCGGCAAGGAGATCCTGAAGTACCAGGCCGATGCCTATCGCCGGCTGCGCAACACGCTGCGCTACCTGCTGGGCGCCCTCGACGGCTTCCAGGAGGCCGAGCGGCTGCCCGCCGCCGAGCTGCCGGAGCTGGAGCGCTGGGTGCTGCACCGGGTGCAGGAGCTGGACGGCACGGTCCGCCGGGCGATCGAGGCCTATGACTTCCACGCCATGTCGACGGCGCTGCACAACTTCTGCGCGGTCGACCTGTCGGCCTTCTACTTCGACATCCGCAAGGACTCGCTGTACTGCGACCGGCCGGACGATCCGCGCCGCCGCGCCGTGCGCACCGTGCTCGACATCCTGTTCGACCACCTGACGGTCTGGCTGGCGCCGATCCTCTGCTTCACGGCGGAGGAGGCGTGGCTGGCCCGGCATGGCGACGCGGCGGACAGCAGCGTCCATCTCCGCACCTTCCCGGATGTGCCGGACGCCTGGCGCGACGACGCGCTGGCGGCGCGCTGGGTCCGGCTGCGCGACCTGCGCCGCGTGGTCACCGGCGCGATCGAGCTGAAGCGTGGGGAGAAGCAGATCGGCTCGTCCCTGCAGGCCCATCCGGCAGTATTTGCTGGCGCAGCTGATCGGGAGCTGCTGAAGAGCCTCGATTTTGCCGAGATCTGCATCACCTCCGCGCTGACTGTCTTTGACAAGGAAAAGCCGGAGCCGCGCGACGAAGCTATCCTCAGCAAATTGAAGGGTGACTACTTCAAATTGGCAGATGTGCCGGATGTCGAAGTCTACGTGATGTCGGCCGAGGGCCATCGCTGCGAGCGCTGCTGGAAGGTCCTGCCGGAGGTCGGCATGGTCGCGGCCCATCCGGACCTGTGCGTCCGCTGCGCCGATGCCGTGGACGCCGCCGCTTCCGGGGCATCGGCATGACCGATCCGCGGCTGTTCCGGCGCGGCATCGTCATCGCCGTCGTGATCCTGATCGCCGACCAGCTCAGCAAATGGTGGGTGCTGAAGGGCCTGTTCGGCCTGGCGGACCCGATCACCACCGTCAGCTGGGCGCCGCCCATCCGGATCACCGGCTTCCTCGATTTCGCCATGGTCTGGAACTATGGAATCAGCTTCGGTCTCCTCGCCGGCGACACGCCGCTGGCGCGCTGGGGCCTGTCGGCCGTCGCGGCCGCCGTCGTCGCTGGGCTGGTGGCATGGCTGTGGCGCAACGACCGGGGCCTCGTCGCTTTCGGCGTCGGGCTGATCATCGGCGGGGCGATCGGCAACGTGATCGACCGGCTGCGCTTCGGCGCCGTCGCCGACTTCTTGCATTTTCACGCCGGGGAGTATTCCTTCTGGGTGTTCAACGTGGCCGACAGCGCGATCAGCATCGGGGTGATGCTGCTGATCGCGGACAGCCTGTTCGGCCGGCGCACGCACCCGGTGACGGCGCAGCAGAGGGATCGAATGTGAGCGGGCAGTCTCGTTTTCTCCAGTCCACCTCCCAGTCCCAGCCCGTCCGGGCGCGGCGGGGCAGGCTGGTCACGCTGGCCGGCTTGGTCGTCGCCACCCTCGCCGTCGCCGGCTGCGGCGGGAACCAGACGGTGCAGGAGATGATCGGCTACGACCGGTCGACCCCCGACGAGTTCGCGGTGATGCCGCGCGCGCCGCTGGCGATGCCGGCCTCGATGGACGAGCTGCCGCCGCCGACGCCTGGCGCGCCGCGGCCGCAGGAGGCCCAGCCGCGCGAGCAGGCGGAGGCCATCCTGTTCGGCCAGGGCCAGAAGGTGACGCGCGCCGAGGCCGCCCCCGCCGCGACCGGGGCCGGCGCTTCCGCTATCCTGGCCAAGGCCGGGCAGGCGGATCAGAACATCCGCGGCACGGTCGACCAGGAGACGACGCAGCGGGCGGCCAGCGAAGACGGCTTCATCGACCGCCTGATGTTCTGGAACTCCAAGCCGCTGCCCGGCACCGTGGTCGATCCCTACAAGGAATCGGCACGCCTGAACACCAATGCCGAGGCCGGCAAGCCGCTGACGACCGGCGACACGCCGATCATCATCCGCCGGCGGCCGGCACCGCTCGAGGGCCTGGTCCCGACCTTCTGAAGGTAGAGTTCTGCGGGCCGGCCCATGCCGGCCCATTTTTTTGATCCGACACGCTGCCGCACCGGAGGCGCCTGCCCATGTCCGATCTGACCCGCTCACCCGCCTGGACCGCGCTCGACGCGCACCGCAAGACGATGGAGGGCGTGCAGATGCGCGACCTCTTCGCCGCCGACCCGAAGCGCTTCGACCGCTTCTCGCTGCGCCTGGGCGAGGTGCTGCTCGACTACTCCAAGAACCGGGTGACCGAGGAGACGCTGGGCCTCCTCTTCGCCCTCGCCCGCCAGCAGGATGTCGAGGGCTGGCGCGACCGCATGTTCGCCGGCGACCTGATCAACGGCACCGAGCATCGCGCCGTGCTGCACACCGCGCTGCGGGCCGAGCTGACCGGCTCGATCGCGGTCGACGGCGAGAACGTGCTGCCCGAGGTGGCGGCCGTGCTGAGGCATATGCGGGAATTCTCCGACGCGGTGCGCGACGGCAGCTGGACCGGCTACACCGGCAAGCCGATCACCGACGTGATCAACATCGGCATCGGCGGCTCCGACCTCGGCCCGGTGATGGTGTCGGAGGCGCTGGTGCCCTACCAGCACCCGCGCATCAAGCTGCACTTCGTCTCCAATGTCGACGGCACCCATATCGCCGAGACGCTGAAGCGGATCGACCCCGAGACCAGCCTGTTCCTGATCGCGTCGAAGACCTTCACGACGCAGGAGACGCTGACCAACGCCCACACCGCCCGGCGCTGGTTCCTGAAGTCGGGCGCGCCGGAGGCGGCGATCGCCAAGCATTTCGCGGCGTTGTCGACCAATGCGGCCGAGGTGTCGAAATTCGGCATCGACACCGCCAACATGTTCGGCTTCTGGGATTGGGTCGGCGGCCGCTACTCGGTGTGGTCGGCGATCGGCCTGCCGGTGATGATCGGCATCGGCGCCGACGCGTTCGAGCGCTTCCTGGCCGGCGGCCGCGCCATGGATGCGCATTTCCGCACGGCGCCGCTGGAGCAGAACCTGCCGGCGGTGATGGGCGTGCTGGGTGTCTGGTACATCAACTTCTGGGACGCGCAGACCCATGCGGTCCTGCCCTACGACCAATACCTGCACCGGCTGCCGGCCTATCTGCAGCAGGCGGACATGGAGTCGAACGGCAAGTCGGTCGACCGCCAGGGCCGCCGCGTCGACTACCAGACCGGGCCGGTGATCTTCGGCGAGCCCGGCACCAACGGCCAGCACTCCTTCTACCAGCTGATCCACCAGGGGACGAAGATCATCCCCTGCGACTTCATCGCGCCGGTGGAGAGCCACAACCCGGTCGACGACCACCACCCGATCCTCTTGTCCAACGTGCTGGCGCAGACAGAGGCGCTGATGGTCGGCAAGACGCCGGACCAGGTCCGGGCGGAGCTGACCAAGGCCGGGATGTCCGGCGCGGCGCTGGAGGCGCTGCTGCCGTTCAAGGTGTTCGAGGGCAACCACCCGTCGAACACCGTCCTGGTGCGGACGATCGACCCCTACACCCTCGGCCTGCTGGTCGCGCTCTACGAGCACAAGATCTTCGTCCAGGGCATCATCTGGAACATCTACTCCTTCGACCAGTGGGGGGTGGAACTGGGCAAGCAGCTGGCCAAGGCCATCCTGCCCGAGCTCCTGGGCGAAAAGGCGCCGGGCGCGCATGACAGCTCGACCCTCGGGCTGCTCGCCGCGATCCGCGACTGGTCCTGAGCTTTGCCGGCCGATCCATATCGATCACATATGGATCGGCCGGAATCACACTATTGGACATGATGGCTGCCCCGGCTCATCTCTAGGGCGTCCGGGACGAAACGAGTCCCGCGAGCCGCCCGCGAGCCGAGGACATGCCATGACCAAAGACTGGAACCCCGCCCTCTACCGCCGCTACGAGGACGAGCGCACGCGCCCGGCCCGCGACCTGCTGGGCCGTGTCGAGCTCGATCCGCCGGCGAATGGCCGGCCGCTGGTGGTCTACGACCTCGGCTGCGGCCCGGGCAATTCGACCGAGCTGCTGGTCGAGCGGTTCCCGGGGGCCCGGGTCACCGGCATCGATAGCTCCGAGGCCATGCTGGCCGACGCCCGCGCCCGCCTGCCGGGCTGCCGCTTCGAGCGGCACGACGTTGCCGAATGGCGGCCGGAGGACGCGCCGGACCTGATCTATGCCAACGCCACGCTGCAATGGCTGCCGGGGCACGAGGCCCTGGTGCCGCGGCTGTTCGGCCTCTTGGCCCCCGGCGGCGTGCTGGCGGTGCAGATGCCCGACAACCGGGAGGAGCCGACGCACCGGCTGATGCGCGCTGTGGCGGGCGAGGGGCCCTGGCGGGAGACGATCGGCGAGGCCGCGCTGGTGCGGACGAAGATCCTGCCGCTCGACGCCTATTACGACCTGCTGGCGCCGCTGGCGGCCGAGACCGATGTCTGGCGCACCGCCTACCAGCATCCGATGGCCTCGCCGGAGGCGATCGTCGACTGGGTGCGCGGCACCGGCCTGCGGCCCTTCATCGACCCGCTAGGCGACGAGCAGCGCGCCGGCTTCCTGCAGGACTACACGAGCCGCATCGCCGAGGCCTATCGGCCGAAGGCGGATGGCAAGCTGCTGCTGGCCTTCCCGCGGCTGTTCTTCGTCGCCCGCCGCCCGCGCTAGGCGCGGGCCTTTCCGGCGGCGGGGCGGGTCCCCACATGGCGGGGAGGGCCATGACGACGGAGCCTGCCATGTCGATCCCCCACCTCGCTGCGATCGGGTCGCTGCTCGGCCTGCTGCTGCTGCTCGCCGCCTGCGAAGGCATCGAGGTCAAGCCGTACTCGCCGAATGCCGGCCGCAGCTCCCTCGGCGCGGGCAGCAGCGGCCGCCATTGAGGCCGCCGCCATGCCGTGACAGGATCGCGGCATGACCCTCTATCTCTGCCGCACCTGCGGCACCCAATATCCCGACAGCCCGGCGCCGCCGGCCGCCTGCCCGATCTGCGAGGACGACCGGCAATACGTGCCCGAATCCGGCCAGGCCTGGCTGACGCCGGAGGAGCTGCGGCGGGATCACCGCGTCACCTTCACCCCGGTCGAACCCGGCTTGCAGCAGCTGCTGGTCGAGCCGGAATTCGCGATCGGCGAGCGCGCCTTCCTGATCCCGCTGCCGGATGGCGGCGTGGTGATGTGGGATTGCCTGGCGCTGCTCGACGACGCCACCGAGGCGGCGATCCGAGGGATGGGGGGCCTGCGCGCCATCGCCATCTCGCACCCGCACTACTACACGACGATGGTGGATTGGGCGCACCGCTTCGGCTGCCCGGTCCATCTCCATGCCGATGACCGGGAATGGGTGCAGCGGCCGGACCCGGCGCTGTCCTTCTGGACCGGCGGGACCCTGGATCTCGGCGACGGCCTGACCGTGATCCGCTGCGGCGGCCATTTCGCCGGCGCCGCAGTGCTGCACTGGGCGGCCGGGGCGGAAGGGCGCGGCGTGCTGCTCAGCGGCGACACCATCCAGGGCGTGCCGGACCGGGGCTGGGTCTCCTTCATGTACAGCTATCCCAACCTGATCCCGCTGCCGGCCGCGGCGGTGCAGGGCATCGCCGACGCGGTGGCGCCCTACGAATTCGACCGGCTGTACGGCGCCTTCGTCGGTCGGCAGGTCAAGTCGGATGCCCGCGGCGCCGTGCTGCGCTCCGCCGACCGCTACATCCGGGCGATCCGGGGCGGCTGAACCGGCCGCTCCCGGAGCGCGGATCCGGGCAGCTCAGCCGCCGGCCGCGGCGGTGGCGAAGGCGGCGAGCTCCCGTCCGAACCGGGCCGGCTCCTCATAGAAGGGGCTGTGGCCGCTCTCCGCATAGACCGACAGGCGGCTGTCCGGGTGCAGCGCCTTGATCCGCTCCGACATCGCCAGCCGGACCAGCCGGTCATGGGCCCCGTGCGTCAGCAGGATCGGGCCGGCATAGGCCCGGAAGACGGGCTCGAGATCGGGCGTCGCGGTCTTCACGAAGCCTTCGTTCACGGCGCGCGCCGTCATGCCGTTGATGACCAGCATGCGCTGCAGCTCCACGCCCGCCGGCGGCTGGTGGAAGCAGGCGGCAAGGAACTCGGCCGTCGCCGCGGTCCGTTCCGCCAGGTCGTGCGAGATCGCGGTCCGGGCGAAATCGCCGGCCAGCGGCGTCAGCAGGTCCGGCGACAGCTTGGTGACGGCGTCGACCAGGTTGACCCCGGCGATCCCCGAGCCGCCGTATTTCCGCAGATGGGCGCCGGCCACGAAGCCGCCGAGCGACCAGCCCACCAGCACCGGGCGGCGCAGCCCTGCGCCGGCGATCACGGCGGCGACGTCCTCCGCCCACCGGTCGGCGTCGGCATAGGCGTCCGGCGAGTCGGGCTTGTCCGAATCGCCATGCCCGCGAAGGTCGAAGCGGACCAGGCGGAAGCCCGCCAGCGCCGGATCGGCGAACTGCCGGTCCCAGCTCAGCCGGCTCTGGCGCAGGCCGTGGATGAACAGGATCTCGGGTGCCTGCGGGTCGCCCTGCGCCTCGCCAACCAGCATCGTGCCGTCGGCCGAGCGTGCGGAGAACGGCCCGGCGCCGTCGGTCGCGGCCGGGCCGGAGGGTGACCCCGCGGCATGGGAGAGCTTGGCCTGGCCGGCCAGGAGGGCGAGGCTGGCGGCGCCGGCCAGGAACCCGCGTCGTGAACGATCCATGAGCATCATCCATGTTGTTTAGCGATCGCTATTCAACGGACTTGACCGCGTCTGTCAAGATGTTGTTTAGTGGCCGCTATGGAACCGGATGCGAAATCGCGCGGCGGGCGGCCCTGGAGCTTCGACCGCGACAAGGCGGTCGAGACCGCGATGCGGCTGTTCTGGCGGCACGGCTATGAGGGGGTGTCGATCGGCGACCTGACCAAGGCGATCAGGATCGCGCCGCCCAGCCTCTATGCCGCCTTCGGCAGCAAGGCCGGGCTGTACCGGGAGGCGCTGGCCCGCTACGAGGACGACGTCGGCGCGCTCAAGATGGACCCGCCCGGCTCGGCCGGCACGCTGGCGGAGGCCGTGCGGCACCTGCTCGAGGCCGCGGTCAGGGCGGTCACCCATCCCGACCGGGAGCGCGGCTGCATGATCTCCAGCGGGATGATCACCTGTCATCCGGAGCACGAATCCCTGGCCCGCGATCTCGCCGCGCGACGCGACGCCATGCGCGAGAGGATCGCGCAGGCGCTGCTGCCGTTCGCGGATGGGGGCGGGACGGGCCGCCTGGCCCGGCACCTGGCCGCCGTCATGCAGGGAATCTCGATCCAGGTGCGGGACGGCGCGTCGCCGGCGGAGCTGCAGGAGATCGTCGACGACGTCGTCGCGGGTGTCGAGGCACGGCAGCCCAGGGCGGGCTCACGCCCCTGATCGGCGCTCCGCCGTCATCATGAAACGCACACCTGCCGGGTAGCCGGCGGCTTGCTTGCCCCGCCGGCCGCTTCGCCGCATCCTGCCCCGCCAGATCGGACATAAGGGGAAGAGGCATGGCCCGCAGGATCGTGATCACCGGCGCCGGGGCGGGGCTGGGGCTGGAATTGACACGATGGTACGCGACGCGCGGCGACACCGTGGTCGGCGTAGCCCGCAGCGACGCGGCGGCGGCCGATTTCACGGCGGCGGCCGGGCCGGCGGGCATCCTGGTCCGCGGCGACGTCACCGACCAAGCCTGCGCCGACGAGTTGCGCCGCGTGCTGGCGGAGCGGGCGCCGGCGGTGGACATCCTCTACAACAATGCCGGCATGTCCGGCCGCGGGGCGCAGCTGGCCGGCATCCGGATCGAGGATGTGCAGCAGGCGCTCGACGTCCACTGCCTGGCGGCGCTGCGCATCAGCCAGGCGGCGATCGACGCGCTGCTGGCGGCGGAAAAGCCGGCCATCGTCAATGTCAGCAGCCGGCTCGGCTCGATCGGCCGGGTCGCGGCCGGCGACTTCGACCATCTCGGCATCGCTTACGCCACCCGCATCTCCAAGGCGGCGCAGAACATGCTGACCGCCTGCCTGGCGCGGGAGTTCGGGTCGCGCGGCCTCGCCGTCTACGCCGTCCATCCCGGCCGGATCCGCACGAAGATGGCCAGCGCCGACGCCGATCTGGAGGCGCCGGAGGCGGCAGCCCGCCTGGCCGGCTGGGTCGATCGCATCCGCCCGGACCGGCAGGTGTTCTACGGCGAGCCGGAGCTCGGCACGTTTCCCTGGTAACCGCTTTTCCCGGCCGGCCCTGAAACTTTCCCGGCACGCATCCCGTAAAGCCTCCCCGTCCCGGTCATCCGGCGACGAAACCCAGTGGGAGAAACCGAGATGCGTGCCGTTCGTATCCTCTCCAGCGCCGTCGGCGCCTGCCTGTTCCTCGCCTCCGCCAGCCCGGCCTTCGCCGAGACCACCGTCATGGTCGGCGGCGCGGCCATGTACCCGAGCAAGACCATCGTCGAGAACGCGGTCAATTCGAAGGACCACACCACGCTGGTGGCGGCGGTCAAGACGGCCGGGCTGGTCGACACCCTGAACGGCGCCGGCCCCTTCACCGTCTTCGCCCCGACCAACGCCGCCTTCGGCAAGCTGCCCAGGGGCACGGTCGACACCCTGGTGAAGCCCGAGAACAAGGCGATGCTGACCCAGATCCTGACCTATCACGTCGTGCCCGGCCGGCTGACCGCGGCCGACCTGCAGAAGGCGGTCAAGGACGGGAAGGGCAAGGCCGTGCTGAAGACGGTCGAGGGCGAGCCCCTGACCGTGGAGTGGAAGCATGAGCGGCTGGAGGTGGTCGACGCCAAGGGCGGCACCGCCTGGGTGACGATCCCCGACGTGCTGCAGTCGAACGGCGTGATCCATGTCGTCGACACCGTGCTGATGCCGTAGTGGCCGGCGAGGGAGCCGGCGATTTCGCGTCCGCCCGCCGGGGCTCTGCTGCTAGAGTCCCGGCACCCTTGAGGCGGGAAGCGATGCCGGCCGAGGACGAGAACTTGACCCGGATGCTGCAGGCGGCCGGCCGTGGGGACCAGCGCGCCTTCAAGGCGCTGTACGACCGCACCGCGCCGCTGCTGTTCGGCATCGTGCTGCGCATCCTGCGCAACCGGGCGACGGCGGAGGAGGTGCTGCAGGATGCCTATCTTCGCATCTGGCGCAACGCCTACGCCTTCTCGGCCGACGCCGGCTCACCGCTCGGCTGGATGGCGGCGATCGCCCGCAACCGCGCCATCGACGTCGCCCGGCAGCGGCGCGAGGTGCTGGTCGAGCCGGATGAGGACGGCCGCGACTGGCTGGAGGCGATCCCCGATCCGCGCGCCGAGGGGCCGGGCTTCGTCGCCCTGCGCCAGCTCGGCCATTGCCTGGGCCTGATGGAGGACAGCCATCGCCGCTGCGTGCTGCTGGCCTATTACGAGGGCTATTCGCGGGAGGAGCTGGCGGCCCGCTTCGACCGGCCGGTCAACACCATCAAGACCTGGCTGCATCGCGGCCTGGCCGCCCTGCGGCAATGCATGGACGGAGCCGGACCATGACCGAGGAGCAGGAGGGCCGGATCGCCGAATACGTCCTCGGCACCCTGCCGGCGGAGGAGCGGGCCGCGTTCGAGCGCGAGTTGGCGGCCGACCCGACGCTCAGGGCCGAGGTCGCGGCCTGGGAGCGGCGCCTGGCCGGGCTGGCGGCGCAGGTGCCGCC
>NZ_JANX01000119.1 GCF_000767795.1 Inquilinus limosus MP06
GCGCAGCCCCAGCTTGGGCTCCACCAGCCGCAGGTCGATCACGGTCGGGTCCTTGTCGCCGAGCGCGATCTTCGCCGCCTCGACCCGCAGCGCCAGGCTGTGGCCGAGATTGCCCTCCAGCACCCGCAGCAGCCGGTCGAACTTCTCCGGTGCGCGCGATTCCCGGCGCACGTCGCGCACCTCCGCCACCACCTTGGGGGCGTAGAGGGCGTTGATCCGGCTCCAGGTCGCCAGCATGTGGAAGTAGCGGCTGGGCGCCACCGCGCCCTCGCGCTTCATCTTCGTGCCCATGCCCAGCGCCGGCATCACCGTGGCCAGGCTGAACAGCCGGTCGACATCGGTGCCGCCCAGCCGGATGCCGTCATTGGCCAGGATGTCGCCCGCCCGGTCCGGCAGCGCCCGGCGCTGCGGCCCCAGCCGGACGACCGAGATGTCGGAGGTGCCGCCGCCGATATCGACGATCAGCGCCACCTCCTCCCGGTCCAGCCCGGCCTCATAGGTGCGGGCGGCGGCGATCGGCTCGTATTCGAAGGACACCTCGGCGAAGCCGGCCTCGCGCGCGATCGCCTGCAGCGTGTCCTGGGCGGCGCGGTCGCCGGCCGGGTCGTCGTCGACGAAATGCACCGGCCGGCCATGCACCACCCGTTCCAGCGCGTGGCCGCAGGCAGCCTCGGCCCGCGCCTTCATCTCGGCCAGGAAGATGCCGATCACCTGCTTGAAGCCGATGCGCTCGCGCCCGACCCAGGTGTCCTCCTCGATCAGCGAGGTGCCGAGCACCGACTTGATCGACCGCATCAGCCGGCCATCCAGGCTCTCGACATAAGAGTCGACGGCCGAGCGGCCGAAGCGCGGCGCGCCGCCGACCAGGTCGAACCAGATCGCGCTGGGCAGCGTGGTCGCCGCCCCCTCCAGCGGCAGCAGCCTCGCCCCCGCGGCGTCGACGATGCCGAGGGTCGAGTTCGAGGTGCCGAAATCCAGGCCGCAGACCGCCATCTCCGCCTCCGCTCCAACGACGAAAAGCCCCGGGTCCGGTCGGACGGGGCTGAAAAGGGGCGCGGGTTTTAGCGCGGGCACGCGCCGGAGGGAAGAGGTGATGGCTGCGCGGAGACGACACGGGGCCAGACGCTCATGATAAAATGTCCGTCAAAAGCGCTGCGTTTCCCATGTATCATGGTCTTCGAGACGCAGCCATCGGGGGGATGGACCATGCGATGCCGTCGGTCCGCGGGATCGATCGCAGCCCGGCCGGGCCCGTGATGATCGGGGCGACCCGGCCCGAGCTGTTCCGGGACGTCGAGGCGCTGTTCCTCGATGCTGCGCTCGACCCCGACCTGTGGCCCGTCGCCCTCGGCGCCTTCGCCGGCGCGGGGGGAAGCGAAGCGTCGCTGTTCATGACGGCACGCTCGGCCACCCAGCTCGGGGCACCCTCCGCCGGGTTCGAGGAGATCATCGAGGCGGCCACGGCCGATGGCTGGCCGCAGCGAAACCCGCGCTTCCCGCGCATCAATGCCCGGACCTGGACCAACTTCGTCTGCGACACCGAGCTGCTGTCCGCCGACGAGATCGCCCGCGACCCGTTCTACAACGAGCTGCTGCGGCCCTTCGGCCTGAAATGGGCGGCCGGGTCGATCCTCCTCTCGAGCCCCACCCTCGGCCCTGTCGTCCTGACGCTGGAGCGGGCGCTGGACACCGATCCGTTCACGCCGGCGGAGCTCGCGGCCCTCGACTCGCTCCGGCCCTCCTTCGCCCGCGCGGTGCGGCTGGCCGAGAGCCTCGGCTTCCGCAAGCTCGACGGCATGATCGAGGGGTGGGAGGCGGCGGAGGTCGCGGGCGCGATCCTCGGCCCCCAGGGCACCGTGCTGCGCAGCACCTGCGCGCTGACCGCGCTGCTCGGCGACGGGCTGGCGCTGCGGGGCGGCCGGCTGACCGCGATGGCCATCGACGACAACCGGCGGCTGCAGGCCGGCATCGAAGGCAGCATCCATCCGGCTGGCGCCGCCGCGGGCGGCCCGATCGCGATCCGGCGGCCGAGCGGGCGGCCGCCGCTGGTGGTCGATATCTCTCCCCTGCCCCGCGACCGGATGCTGGTCTTCAACGGCGCCCGTGCGATCGTCCTGATCCGGGATCCCGCCGCGCGCTCGGTGTCGGCGGAACGGCGGCTGGCGACCATGTTCGGCCTGTCCCGCGCGGAAGCCCGGCTCGCGGCCCTTCTCGGCAGTGGCGTGCCGCTGGCCGAGGCCGCGGAGCGGCTGTCAATCCGCTACGAGACGGCCCGGACCCAGCTGAAATCGATCTTCGTCAAGACCGACACCCATCGGCAGGCCGATGTGGTCGCCCTATTCGCCCGCCTGGGCTGACGGCCGGCGCGGCTCAGCCCGCCTGCAGCCCGAACGCCTCCGCCACCAGCTCGTAGGAGCGCAGACGCGCGCCGTGGTCGTGGATCATGCTGGTGATCATCACCTCGCTGGCCACGGTCTCGCCCGCCAACCGCTCGATCTCGGCCTTCACCGTCTCCGGCGTGCCGACGATCTGGTTGCGGCGGGCGTTCTCGGCCACGCGCTTCTCTTCCGCCGTATAGGGGTAGGACAGCGCCTCTTCCGGGCTCGGCAGCAGGCCCGGCCGGTTGGTGCGCAGCCGCACCCAGGACAGCTGGTGCGGCGCCGCCAGCCGCTCCGCCTCCGCCGGGTCCTCCGCGCAATAGACCGAGACGGTCAGGATCGAATGCGGCGCCTGCATCGTCGCCGAGGGCTGGAAGTTGGCCCGGTACAGATGCATCGCCGGCATCGTGTATTGCGGGCTGAAATGATGGGCGAAGGCGAAGCCGCAGCCGATCCGGGCGGCGAAGCGGGCGCCGAATTCGCTGGAGCCGAGCATCCAGACCGGCGGCAGCGGCACATCCTCCGGCACCGCGTGAACATTGCGGAAGGCATGTTCCGGCGGGAAGGTGCCGTCGGCGAAGGCGCGCAGCTCGGCATATTGCTCGGGGAAGTCGTTGGCGATGACCGCTTCCTGAGAGCGCCGCATCGCCAGCGCGGTCAGCTGGTCCGAGCCCGGGGCGCGGCCGAGGCCGAGATCGATCCGGCCCGGATGCAACGCCTCCAGCATCTTGAAGGCCTCGACCACCCGCAGCGGCGCGTGGTTCGGCAGCATCACCCCGCCGGAGCCGACACGGATCCGCTCCGTCACCTGGGCGATGTGGCCGATCAGGATCTCGGGCGCCGTGGAGGCCACGCCGGGGATCGAGTGATGCTCGGCCACCCAGTAGCGGGTGTAGCCCAGCCGATCCGTCAGCCGGGCGAGGTCGAGCGAGTTGCGGACCGCCTGCCCCGTCGGGGAGCCGGAGGCGATCGGCGCGAGGTCGAGGACCGAGAGGGGCAGAGTCATTCTCTCAACTTTGGCGGCCCCCGCTTCGGTTCAAGCCCGGGCGCGCTCGGCGATCGCTGCGCCGGCCGCATGGCGGTCATCCGCCCGAAAGGCAGGACGGTGGTGGACAAGAACGAGACTCGGCTCCGGTGCAGCCCCGATCCGGCCGGCTCAGGCCGAGGCCCCTGTCCCGCGGCGCGCCGCCACGCCGGGCGCAAGGGCGCAGAGCAGCTCGAACATCAGCGTCGCCCCGGTCACGGCGGTGAGGCCGGAGGGGTCGAAGGGCGGCGCCACCTCGACCAGGTCGGCGCCGACCAGGTCCAGCCCGGCCAAGCGGCGCACCATGCGCTGGGCCTCCCGGGTGGTGATGCCGCCGATCTCCGGCGTGCCGGTGCCCGGCGCCATCGACGGGTCGAGGGCGTCGATGTCGAAGGTCACATAGGCGGGCTGGTCGCCGAGAATCTCCAGCGCCTCGTCCATCACGTCGTCCGGGCCGCGATGGTCGAACTCCTCGATGAACACCATGCGAATGCCGCAGGCCTTGGCGAAGTCGTAATTGGCGGCGTCGGAGATCGAGCCGCGCAGCCCGATCTGGACCATCCGCTTCGGGTCGAGCAGCCCCTCCTCGATCGCCCGGCGGAACGGCGTGCCGTGGTTATAGCGATTGCCGAAGAAGCCCTCATAGGTGTCGGAATGGGCGTCGAACTGGATCAGCCCGACCGGCCGGCCCGTCGCCAGGCCGCGCAGGATCGGCAGCGACACCAGATGGTCGCCGCCGGCCGACAGCGGCACCGCGCCGGCCCGGTGCAGATCGGCGTAGAAGCCCGTGATCGACTCCAGCGACTTTTCCAGGCTGATCGGGTCGACCGGCGCGTCGCCGCAATCCGCGACCCGCGCCAGGTCGTAGGGCGAGACGCCGGTGACGTGGTGCACCCGGCGCATCAGGCTGGACTGGTTGCGCAGCTCGCGCGGGCCGTGCCGCGCCCCGGCGCGGTTGGTCACGCCGCCGTCGAAAGGCACGCCGACCAGGGCGATGTCGACCTCCGCCGGCGTCGCCAGCGGCAGTCGCATGAAGGTCGGGATGCAGGCGAAGCGCGGCACCTGGCCGGAATCCAACGGCTCGAACTTGCCCGCCAAGGCTCCCTCCCCTGTCATGGCGCTCGTGGCGGCCCGCCCCGAACCGGGACGGGCCGTCTGCTCAGACGTTCAGCAGCAGGTTCTCGCGTTCCCAGGAGCTGATGACGCGGTGATAGGCGTCATACTCCTTGTTCTTCACCCACCACACCGCGTCGACCAGCTTCTCGCCCAGCACCTCGCGCAGCGGGCGCGAGGCGGAGAACTTGTTGAGGCTGTCGTAGAGGTGGCGCGGCAGGGTGAAGGCCAGGCGCTTGGCCGAGCCCTCGACCGGGTTCGACGGCTGCATCTCGTTGACGATGCCGAGATAGCCGCAGGCCAGCGACGCCGCGAACATCAGGTAGGGGTTGCAGTCCGCGCCCGCCACGCGGTTCTCGACCCGCTTGGCCTGCGGCTCGTCGATCGGCACGCGGAAGCCGACGGTGCGGTTGTCCATGCCCCAATGGACGTTGATCGGCGCGTCGCTCTCGGGGTCCAGGCGGCGGTAGGAGTTCACGTTCGGCGCGAACAGCGGCATCGCCGCCGGCACGAATTTCTGCAGGCCGGCGATGTAGGCCAGGAACAGGTCGCTGTTCCCGCCTTCCTTGGTGGCGAACAGGTTCCGGCCGGTCTTGGCGTCGTTCACGCTCTGATGCAGATGCATCGCGCTGCCGGGCTCGTTCTGCAACGGCTTGGCCATGAAGGTGGCGTAGACGTCGTGGCGCATCGCCGTCTCGCGCACCGTGCGCTTGAAGATCAGCACCTGGTCGGCGAGGTCCAGCGGGTCGCCATGGTTGAAGTTGATCTCGATCTGCGCCGCCCCGGCCTCATGCGCCAGGGTGTCGACGTCGAGGCCCATCGCCTCGCAGTGATCGTAGATCTCCTCGAAGATCGGGTCGAACTCGTTGACCGCGTCGATGCCGTAGGACTGGCGCCCCGTCTCCGGCCGGCCGGACCGGCCGATCGGCGGCTCCAGCGGGTAGTCGGGGTCGATGTTCTTTTTGACCAGGTAGAATTCGAGCTCGGGCGCCACCAGCGGCTTCCAGCCCTTCTCCTCGTACAGCTTCAGCACCCGCCGCAGCACGTGGCGGCAGGACAGCTCGCACGGGCTGCCGTCGACATATTCCGCGTCGCAGATCACCTGCGCCGTCGGCTCCTCGTACCAGGGGACGATGCGGATGGTGTCCTTGTCGGGCACCATGTAGATGTCGATGTCGGCGGCATTGGTGACGTCGTCATCGGGGTATTCCCCGGTCACCGTCTGCATGAAGATCGATTCCGGGATCCGCATCCCGCGGGTCTTCAGGCCCTTGATGAACTTGTCGTCGGGCAGGATCTTGCCCCGGGCGATCCCGTTGATGTCCGGGACCAGGCACTCGACTTCGGTCACGCCATGGTCGTGAATGAAGTCCACAAGTTTTTGCATAAAATCATGGTCAGCCCCTTTAGGCGGACCCCGCTTCTCGTTTCAGCCCGGCCACCATAGCCGAGCCCCCCGGGGGGGTGGGAAGGAGAAACAGGCGCCCGCATGGCCGCTCCGACTCGGCCCGGCTTGACACTTCCCGGTCGGCTGCGAGGATGAAGGCTTCGTGGCAACAATTGCGTGACCAAATGCATGAACGCACATCGAACGACATCGTAAGGAATTTCCGCGCGCAATTTCCTGACATCACGCACATCGACGCCCTGGTCTGCGACATGTGCGGTGTCCTGCGCGGCAAGAAGGTTCCCGTCGCCGCGCTCGACAAGATCTTCCGCGACGGCCTGACCTTCCCCGGCTCCCTCTTCGCCACCGACATCACCGGCGAAACGGTCGAAGAGACCGGCCTCGGCTTCGCCGATGGCGACGCGGACCGCGACTGCTTCCCCGTCCCGCACACCCTCGACCCGGTGCCGTGGCTGTCGCGCCCGACCGGCCAGGTGCTACTGGCGATGCGGGACCTCGACGGCTCCCCCTTCTTCGCCGATCCGCGCACCGTCCTGGCCAATATCGTCCAGCGCCTGCGGGATGACGGGCTGCACCCGGTGGTGGCGGTGGAGCTGGAATTCTACCTGGTCGACCGCAAGCGTGGCGAGGACGGCCGGCCGCGGCCGCCGATGTCGCCGATCAGCGGCAAGCGCCAGGACACCACCCAGGTCTACGGCATCGACGAGCTGTACGACTTCAACGACCTGCTGCACGAGATCTACGACACCTGCGTGGCGCAGGGCATCCCGGTCGACAGCCTGGTCTCGGAATACGCGCCGGGGCAGTACGAGATCAATCTGCGCCATGTCGCCGACCCGCTCGAGGCCTGCGACGACGCCATCCTGTTCAAGCGGGTGGTCAAGTCGGTCGCGGCCAAGCACGGGGTCGAGGCGACCTTCATGGCGAAGCCCTATCCCGACCAGGCCGGCAGCGGCTTCCACATCCATATGAGCCTGCTGGACGCCGCCGGCGCCAGCCTGTTCGCCGCGGATGACCCGCATGGCACCCCGATGCTGCGCCACGCCATCGGCGGCCTCGGCGCCACCATGGCGGAGGGCATGGCGGTGTTCGCTCAGAACCAGAACGCCTTCCGCCGCTTCCAGCCCAACTCCTACGTGCCGCACGCCCCGACCTGGGCCGCCAACAACCGCAGCGTGTCGCTGCGCATCCCGCCGGGCAAGCCGAAGGACCGCCGGGTCGAGCACCGCGTCGCCGGCGCCGACAGCAACCCCTATCTGGTGGTCGCGGCGGTGCTGGCCGGGGCGCATCACGGCATCAAGCGGCAGATCGATCCGGGCCCGCCGATCTCGGGCAACGCCTATGACACGATCGAGCCGACGCTGACCTCGTCCTGGATCGTGGCGCTGGAACAGCTCGACGGCTCGGCCTTCTTCAACGAGTATTTCGGCCGCCGCTTCCTCGACATCTACCTGGCTCTGAAATGGGCCGAGCGCGACAAGTTCTTCTCCCAGATCAGCCAGCTGGAATATGACTGGTACCTGAACAAGGTCTGAGGGGTCAGGCCCTGCGGCGCTCCTGGATGGTTTCGGCCGGCCGGGAGCGCCGCTTCGGCGCCTCCTCCCGTCGGGTTGCCCCCTGCCGCTTCGATTTGCGCTCGGGAACGTGGATATCCAGCAGTTCCTCGAGCCGCTCCTCATTGCCGGCGGTCATCTCCGCCCGGGTGGCGAAGGCCAGCTCCCGCGCCTCGTTCTCGCCCAGCTGGGCCACCGAGTACTTCTTCTGCCGCCGCACGCCGTCCTGGGTCCAGTAGGCGGTCCAGAACGCCGAGTTCCCGCCGGGGCGGACATAGCGCGCGACGCCGGGGACCCCGTGCGGCGTGTTCCGGCGCGGCAGCAGCCGCGTCCGCAGCGACCGGATCTCCTGATGCTCCAGCAGATGCGCCAGCGCGAAGGCGTCGGCAGCGGCCTTCGCCTTGGCCGACGATCCGCCATGAGCCAGATCCGAAAAGAATTTGCGCGTGTGTTTCCCGGCCACCGAATATCGCACGAGCCAACCGAGCATTCGCTTCGCGGGGTTGTCAATTCGGCTGACGCGCATCGAGATCTCCAGGTTGCTGGGCGGATACTGGCACAGGACGATGCTCCTTGGCAGTCATTGTGAGGCACATGAAGCATTTGTATGAATCTCCTCAGCCGGCGACGCGACGCGCCACCGCGGAGGACAGGAAAACCGGTGGCCCGGGACGACGGCCCCGGCGATACCGAAGACCGGGATCTGGAGGATTCGATGCTTGACCTGCGCCCGAACTGCGAATGCTGCGACAAGGATCTGCCGCCCGATTCCCGGGAGGCCGTGATCTGCAGTTTCGAATGCACCTTCTGCACCCGCTGCGCCGAGACGGTGCTGGGCGGCCGCTGCCCGAATTGCGGCGGCGGCTTCGCCCCGCGCCCGGTCCGGCCGGCGGCGGCGCTGGCGCGCCATCCAGCCTCGACCGTCCGGGTGCTCAAGCCGGAGGGATGCCGGCCGCCGGCCGGCTGAACGGGATCGATTCCGGGGGCTCCGGCAGCGGCGATCGCCTTGCGATCGACAGAGGGCTTGCGTCTGAAATTTAACTGTTATGATATAACATTAAATTTACCGGACGAAAGCCATGCCAGACCAGCCGCACCACACCCTCGAACAGATCGCCCCCGGCCTTCACACCCCCGCCGGCTTCACCCGCGCGACCCATGAGATCCGCCGCCTGATGGCCGAGCTAGAGGCCGTCGGCCTGTCCCCGGCCGCCCTATCCTCGGCGCTGCTGACCGAAACCATGCCGCGCCTGGTGGCCGTGCACGGATCGTCGCGCTGTGCCGAGTTGCTGGGGTCGCTGGCACTCGGCCTGCGGCTGGACGACATCGCGGCCGGGCCCGCGTCGCCCCGGTGGGTGTCGTGACCATGCGGCCGGAGTCCCGCCTTCCCGTCACCGTCCTCTCCGGCTTCCTCGGCGCCGGCAAGACGACGCTGCTGAACCACATCCTGCGCAATCGCGAGGGCCGCCGGGTCGCCGTCATCGTCAACGACATGAGCGAGGTGAACATCGACGCCGAGTTGGTCCGCAACGGCGGCGCCGATCTCAGCCGCACCAGCGAGACCCTGGTCGAGATGACCAATGGCTGCATCTGCTGCACCCTGCGCGACGACCTGCTGCGCGAGGTCCGCCTGCTGGCCGAGCAGGGGCGGTTCGACTGCCTGGTGATCGAATCGACCGGCATCTCCGAGCCGCTGCCGGTGGCCGCGACCTTCGACTTCCGCGACGAGGACGGCGCCTCGCTCGGCGATGTCGCCCGCATCGACACCATGGTGACGGTGGTCGACGCCGCCAACCTGCTGGCCGATTTCAGCTCGACCGACTTCCTGCGCGACCGCGGCGAGACCGCCGGCGACGGGGACGGCCGCACCCTGGTCGACCTGCTGGTCGACCAGATCGAGTTCGCCGACGTGGTGGTGCTGAACAAGATCGACGCGGCGACGCCGGAGCAGCGCCGGATGGTCCGCCGCGTCATCGCCGGGCTGAACCCGGAGGCGGCGATCGTCGAGGCGAATTTCGGTGCCGTCGCCCTGGACTCGATCCTCGGCACCGGCCGCTTCGACTTCGACCGGGCCCGCGAGCACCCGCTCTGGTACAAGGAGCTTTACCAGTTCGCGGAGCACAGACCCGAGACGCTGGAATACGGCGTCGAGAGCTTCGTCTACCGTGCCCGCCGCCCCTTCCACCCGGCCCGGCTGCATGCCGCCTTCAACCGGCCCTGGCCCGGCGTGATCCGCTCCAAGGGCCATTTCTGGCTGGCGACCCGGCCGCGCTGGGTCGGCGAGATGAGCCAAGCCGGCGCCATGCTGCGGCACGAGGCGATCGGCTTCTGGTGGGCGGCGGTGCCGCGGGACCGCTGGCCTGGGGATCCGGAAATGCGTCGGATGATCGAGGCGCGCTGGGATCCGGTGTTCGGCGACCGCCGGCAGGAACTGGTGTTCATCGGCATCGGCATGGACCAGGCGGCGATCCGGCACGCCCTCGATGCCTGCCTGGTCGACCCCGCTTCCGGCTTCGACCCGGCCGGCTGGGCCGACCTGCCCGACCCCTTCCCCACCTGGCGCCGCGCGGCCTAGCCGCGTCTCAAGCCGAGGCACGCGACGGCGGCTCCGGCTCGGCCTTGCGCCGCTGGAGCTGCTGTTTCGCGGCGTACAGCCGGGCATCGGCCACTGCGGCCAGCCCATGCTCGTCCTCAGCGTCCCGCGGCAGGAAGGCCCAGCCGATGCTGGCGCCGACCGAAACCGTGCCGGCGCCGACCGGGATCGGGGCGGCCAGGGCGGCCCCGATCCGGTCGGCCAGGACCTCCACCTCGCCGGCGCCGAGCTCATCCCCAATCACCGCGAATTCATCGCCACCGGTCCGTACCGGCGTCATGCCGTCCGGCAGGGCCGCGGCCAGGCGCTGCGCCAGGGCGCGCAGCACGGTATCGCCCGCCAGGTGACCATGGCCGTCATTGACCGCCTTGAAACCGTCGAGGTCGATCACCATCAGCACGGCCCCGGCCGACCGCCGGCGATAGGCCCCGATCCGCTCCTTCAGCGCGGCGTCGAGCGCATGCCGGTTGGCCAGGCCGGTCAGGGCGTCGTGGTTGGCCATGTATTCGATCTTCTGCTCCAGCGCCTTCCGGGCCGAGACATCCATGAACGAGCCGACCACGCGCAGCGGCCGCCCGGCCTCGTCACGCTCGACCGTCCGGCCCCGCGCCAGCTGCCAGAGCCAGCCGCCATCCGGCGCGGGCCAGCGATACTCGACGACGCAATCCGGAGACCGGCCGGCCAGGTGATCCTCCAGCACCGCCGTCGCCCGCTCGCGGTCGTCGGGATGGATCCGGCGCAGATAATCCTCCAGCGGCCGGCGCTGCGTCGCCTCGGCACGCTCGGCCAGCGAGATGGAGTCGAGGGCGGACATCAGGCGGGACGGCACCTCGAGATCCCAGATGCCATCGGTGGTGCCCTCGAAGGCCAGGGCCAGCCGGCGCTCGCTTTCGGCCAGACGCTGCTCGACCCGGCGGCGCGTCGACATGATGCTGGCGACCAGGACGGCGGCCAGGGAGATCAGGGCGACCGACAGCCGGGTCGACAGCAGGATGCGCAGCGGATCTTCGGCCACGGTCTGCGACGGCAGCCGGTCGAGGCCGAGGCCGAGGGCCGCAAAGATCCACAAACCCACCAGCGCCGCCATCACCGTGGTGGCGAAGATGCCGGACCGCATCGCCGACCAGATCAGGGGCAGCAGCAGGTAGCCGGTGGTGCCGATGCCGCCGGTGGCAACCCCGAGTGCCGCCATTAGCACCAGCAGCATCACGGGGCCCGCCAGTTCCGGCAGCTCCTGCCGGGTCAGGCGCGAGACCCAGCCCGACGGCCACGGCCGTGACGGCAGGGTCAGGGCGACCGGCAGCACCGCCGCGAGGCTGGCGATCTCCGACATCCACCAGGTCGCGGTGTTCAGCAGGATCGCCGTGTCGCCGAGCAGGCCGAAGCCGAGCGCGGAGGCGATGCCGCCGGCCAGGGCCGAGACGATGCATGCGATCCCGACGCGCAGCACGGCGGCGGGGTGGTCGAGATTCCGCCCCTCCGGCCACATCGGCTGCAGCACCAGCAGGCCCGCGGCGATCTCGGCCAGATTGGACAGCAGCAGCACCAGGGCGAGCTCGATGCCGCGCCCATAGCTCAGATCGGCGCCGACGAAGGCCACGACCACCCCGGCCCAGCACAGCGGATGCCGCCGCGTCGGGCTGCGCAGGAACCACCCGATCAGCGCGCCATTCGCCGGCCAGAACAGGGCGAGCGGCTCCAGCCCCTTCGTGGCGATGCCGAGCGCCGCCAGGACGAAGGTCAGGACCGTCGCCTCCACCACATCGCGAAGCTGCATGCGCACCGGCAAAGGCCACACCCCAGGGTCACGGCATATGGTCCTATTCTCGCCCGTAGCCTCCGCCGGGACAAGCGAACAGCCATCCGCTCAGTTCCGGCGGCCGTCATGCGGGCAGGACATGACGGACCGGGCGTCGGCCCGGCTGGCCGGCCCCGCCCCGGCCAAGCTATTGAGAGCGCCGTCCGAGGCCACATCCACCGTGTCATGCAAGCAGCCGGCCATGTCCGCTCCTGGTACGCCGCCACCGCCAACCGCGATCTCCGCTTCCCCGCGCTGGACGGGGATCTGCGCTGCGACGTGCTGGTCGTCGGCGGCGGCTACACCGGTCTCAGCACCGCGATCGAGCTGAGGGAGCGCGGCCTCGACGTCGTGCTGGTCGAGGCGCAGCGGGTCGGCTGGGGCGCCTCGGGCCGCAATGGCGGCCAGGCGGTGACCGGCTTCAACAAGGACATCAGCACCATTGCCGGCTGGGTCGGCCGCGACGACGCCCGCAAGCTGTGGGACATGTCCGAGGAGGCCAAGGCGCTGCTGCGCCAGCGCGTCGAGCAGTACGGCATCGATTGCGACCTGCGCTGGGGCTATGTGCTGGGCGCGCTGAAGCGGCGGCATATGGAGGAACTGGAGGCTCATCTCGCCGAATGGGACGGGCTCGGCTACCACCAAGGCCGGATGCTGTCGCGGGCCGAGATCCGGGCGCTGGTCGACGCGCCGGGCTATGTCGGCGGCCTGCTCGACAGCGGCAGCGGCCAGCTGCACCCGCTGAACTATGCGCTCGGCCTGGCGGACGCGGCCCGCTCGCTGGGCGTGAGGATCTTCGAGGACACGCCGGTCACACGGCTGGACCAGACCAAACCGGCCGTGGCGACGACGCCGAAGGGGCGCATCACCGCCGATTTCGTGGCGCTGTGCGGCAATGCCTATCTGCCGGCGCTGTCGGCCGAGGTCGACCGCACCATCCGCTCGCGGGTCATGCCGGTCGGCACCTACATCATCGCCACCGAACCGCTAGGCGAATCGCTGGCGCAGCAGACCGTCCCGTCCGGCTTCGCCGTGGCCGACATCAACTTCGTGCTGAACTATTATCGGCTGAGCCATGACGGCCGGATGCTGTTCGGCGGCGGCGTCAGCTATTCCGGCTATGAGCCGCGGCGCCTGGCCGAGACCATGCGCCGGACCATGGTGCGAACCCTGCCCCGCCTGGCGGACAAGAAAATCGAGTTCTGCTGGGGCGGCCATGTCGGCATCACCATCAACCGCACGCCGCATTTCGGCCGGCTGGCGCCGCACATCTTCTTCGCCCAGGGCTTCTCCGGCCATGGCGTGCTGCTGACCGGCATGGCCGGGCGGGTCATGGCCGAGGCGATCCGCGGCCAGGCAAACCGCTTCGACGTTTTCGCCCGGATCCCGCACCGGCCGTTCCCCGGCGGCCGGCTGCTGCGCATGCCGGCCCTGGTGCTGGCGATGACGTGGTACCGGCTGCGCGATCTCGTCTAGGGGCCGCTAGTAGGCGGCCGCCCACTGCCGCAGGAGCTCACGCTCGGCGGCCCGGGCCCGCCCGATCCAGCGCCGGGCCGGCTGCGACACGGTCAGGACGTAGGGGTCGGTCGCCGCGTCCGCCGCGGCGCGCTGCGGCTCGTCGACGACGAAAATGGCGAAGCCGAGCTGCCGGCCGCTGTTCGCCGTCAGATATCCGGCCAGGCCGCAGACATAG
>NZ_JANX01000120.1 GCF_000767795.1 Inquilinus limosus MP06
ATGGGCGCCACGGCGAAGGCCCTGCTGTCCACCCTGGGTCGGACCCGTCCGGGCCGCGCCCGGCACCACCGTCTATCCCGCCCCGGCCGGCGGCCAACGGACGCTGACCATCCTCGGCGCCACCGACACCCCGCTCTTCGCCCGCTTCATCGCCGATTTCCAGACGCAGCGACCGGAGATCCGGGTGGTGTACGAGGAGACCGACACGCTGCCGATGTACCAGGCGGCGTCCAGCGGCCGGCTGTCGCCGGTGCCCGACCTGATGATCAGCTCCGCCCCCGACCTGCAGGTGAAGCTGGCCAATGACGGCTTCGCCCAGGCCTACGCCTCGCCCTGGCTCGACCGGCTGCCGCACTGGGCGCAGTGGCGCGGCGAGGCGATCGGCTTCACCTTCGAGCCGGCGGTGATCGCCTACAACCCCGACCTGCTGTCCGAAGCCGAGGTGCCGCATTCCCATGCCGAGCTGATCGCGCTGCTGGAATCGCAGCCGGAGCGGTTCCGCGGCCGGGTCGCCACCTACGACATCGCGGTCAGCGGCATCGGCCACCTGCTGGCCAGCCAGGACGCGCTGATCTCCTCGAACTTCTGGCGCCTGGCCGCCGCCTTCGGCCGGGTCGACGCGAAGCTGAGCGGCAGCAGTCCGGAGATGCTGGACCGGATCGTCAGCGGCGAGCTGATCCTCGGCTACAATCTGCTCGGCTCCTACGCCTTTGCCCGGCAATCCGCCGGGCTGCGCCTGGGCGTGGTGGTGCCGGAGGACTACGCGCTGGTGATGACACGGGTGGCTCTGATCCCCCGCGGCGCGCCGGATGCCGAGCTGGCCCGCGCCTTCGTCGACTACCTGCTGTCGCCGCGCGGCCAGGCCCTGGCGGCGGGCGTCACCGGCCTCGGCGCGATCATGCCCGACATCTCCGGCCCCTGGACCGCCGGCACCATCGCCGGCCGGACCGAGGGCGCGCTGCAGCCGATCCCGCTGGGCCCGTCGCTGCTGGTGGCGCTGGACGAGCGCCGCCGCGAACGCTTCCTCGAGACCTGGCGCCGCCTGGTCTCCGACATTGCGCCGATGACAGGACGCTGACAGGTTCGGTGGCTAGACTGATCCCTGGAACCGGGCCGATCGCGATGCCCGGGCTGAAGCAACAGGCCAGGGAGGTCCCGATTCCGTCCGAGATGCCAGAGCCCCGCGACAAGCGGCGGCCCGTTTCCGATCCATCCATCACCAGCCGATAGGCGACCGGCCTGCGCCGAGCGGGCGCGGGATGCTATGCTTCCGGCCAAAACCAGACCGACAAGGGGGAGGACACCCATGAAGACATTCGCGATCGCCGCGCTGGCGGCCGTCCTGGCGCTGCCGCTGGCGGCCCGGGCCAACGACTACACCATCATCGCCCCGGCCGCGCCCGGCGGCGGCTGGGACCAGACCGCCCGGTCGATGCAGCAGGCGCTGCAGGCCGAGGGCATCTCGCGCAGCGTCCAGGTCGTCAACGTGCCCGGCGCCGCCGGCACCGTCGGCCTGGCCCAGTTCGTCAGCCAGAACAAGGGCGACGCCAAGGCCCTGATCGTCGGTGGCTATGTCATGGTCGGCGGCATCATCACCAACAAGTCGCCGGTGACGCTGGCCGACGTCACCCCGATCGCCCGCCTGACCGGCGAGTACGAGGCGATCGTGGTGCCGAAGGATTCCCCGGTGAAGACCATCCAGGACCTGGTCGCGGCGCTGAAGAAGGATCCGGGCGGCGTGACCTGGGCCGGCGGCTCGGCCGGCGGCACCGACCACATCGCGGTCGGCCTCGTCGCCAAGGCGGCCGGGGTGGACCCGACCGAGATCAACTACATCGCCTATTCCGGCGGCGGCGAGGCCCTGGCGGCGGTGCTGAGCGGCCAGGTGACCGCCGGCATCTCCAGCTATGGCGAGTTCGAGGCCCAGGTGAAGGCCGGCGCGCTGCGCGTCCTGGCCGTCTCCAGCGAGGCGCGGATGGACGGCGTCGACGCACCGACCCTGAAGGAAGCCGGCCTCGACGTCGTGGTGCAGAACTGGCGCATGGTCGCCGCCGCGCCGGGGCTGAGCGACGAGCAGAAGGCTGCCGTCGCCGCCGACATCGAGAAGCTGGCCAAGTCGAAGACCTGGCAGGACACGCTGAAGACCAAGGGCTGGATCGACACCTACCTGGCCGGCGCCGCCTTCGACAAGCAGCTGGCGACCGACATCGGCACCACCCAGCAGATCCTCAAGGATATCGGTCTGGCCGAATGAGCATCGCCCCGGAACACACCGCCAAACGTCGGCCGGACTGGCCGGTCCTGGGGATCGCCGCGGCCCTGGCTGTCGTCGCCGTGGTGCTGTTCTGGGACGCCGGCCAGCTCAATGTGAGGGGGTTCGCGGCCCGGTTCGGGCCCGCGATCTTCCCCCGCCTGATCGGCGGCCTGCTGCTGATCCTCGCGGTATGGACGGCGATCGACGCCTGGCGCGGCAACCCGCCGCCGCGCGAGAAGGACGACCTGCCGCCCATCGCCTGGATCGTCGGCGGGCTCGCCGCCCAGATGCTGCTGCTGACCACGGCCGGGTTCTCGATCGCGACCGGCCTCCTGTTCGCCGCGACCGTCCGGGGCTTCGGCCGCGGCCCCTTATGGAAGACCGTCCCGATCGGCGTCGTCTTCGCCTTCATGGTCTGGTTCATCTTCTCCCAGGGGCTGGACCTGACCCTGCCGGCAGGCCCGCTGGAAAAGCTTCTGACCGGGGCCTGACGCCATGGACACCTTCGCCTTCCTCGGCCACGGCTTCGCCGTCGCCCTGCAGCCGGTCAACCTGCTCTACGCC
This sequence comes from Inquilinus limosus MP06, assembly GCF_000767795.1. Taxonomy (GTDB): domain Bacteria; phylum Pseudomonadota; class Alphaproteobacteria; order DSM-16000; family Inquilinaceae; genus Inquilinus; species Inquilinus limosus_E. The sequence goes on from NZ_JANX01000120.1 coordinate 2,819, forward strand.
CTGATCGGCGTCACCCTCGGCACCGCGGTCGGCGTGCTGCCGGGCATCGGCCCGGCCCTGACCGTGGCGCTGCTGCTGCCGGTGACCTATTCGCTCGACCCCGGCGGGTCGCTGATCATGTTCGCCGGCATCTATTACGGCGGCATGTATGGCGGGTCGACCACCTCGATCCTGCTCAACACGCCGGGCGAGAGCGCCTCGATCATCACGGCGCTGGAGGGCAACAAGATGGCCCGCGCCGGCCGCGGCGGGCCGGCCCTGGCCACCGCGGCGATCGGGTCCTTCGTCGCCGGGCTGATCGCGACGGCGGGGCTGGCCTTCATCGCGCCCGAGATCGCCAGGTTCGCGATCAATTTCGGCGAGCCGGAGAAGTTCGCGCTGATCATCCTGGCCTTCGTCACCGTCTCGGCCGCCTTCGGGGATTCGCCGATGCGCGGCCTGACCTCGCTGGCCATCGGCCTGGCGATCGGGCTGATCGGCCTCGACGAGCTCAGCGGCCGGGCCCGGCTGACCTTCGGCGCACCGGAACTGCTGGGCGGCATCGGGGTCACCATCCTGGCGGTCGCCCTGTTCGCCATCGGCGAATCCCTGTCGGTCGCCGGCGGCCAGGGGCGCAGTGAGGAGCATATCGAGGCCGTCCGCGGCTCGATCTGGATGAGCCGGTCGGACTGGAAGCGGTCCTGGAAGCCCTGGCTGCGCGGCACGCTGTTCGGCTTCCCGATCGGCGCCATGCCCGCCGGCGGCGCCGAGATCCCCACCTTCCTGTCCTATGCCACCGAGAAGAAGCTGTCGAAGCACCCGGAGGAGTTCGGCCACGGCGCGATCGAGGGCGTGGCGGGGCCGGAGGCGGCGAACAACGCGTCGGCCGCCGGCACGCTGGTGCCGCTCCTGACCCTCGGCCTGCCGACCTCGGCCACGGCGGCGATCCTCCTGGCCGGGTTCCAGCAGTACAATATCCAGCCCGGCCCGCTGCTGTTCCAGAGCAATCCGGACCTGGTCTGGGGCCTGATCGCCAGCCTGTTCGTCGCCAACGCCATGCTGCTGGTGCTGAACCTGCCGATGGTGGGCTTGTGGGTGCGGCTGCTGTCGATCCCGCGCCCCTGGCTCTACGGCGGCATCCTGGTCTTCGCCACGCTGGGCACGATCGGCTCCAACCCCTCCTCCTTCCAGCTCGGGCTGCTGCTGGCCTTCGGCCTGCTCGGCTACCTGTTGCGGCGCTTCCACTACCCGATCGCGCCGGTGGTGGTGGGCTTCATCCTGGGCCCGATGGCGGAGCTGCCGCTGCGCCGGGCGCTGCAGAACAGCCGGGGCGACCCGATGATCCTGGTCTCCTCGCCGATCTCGATCACCCTGCTGGCGATCACCGTCCTGGTCGTGGTGGTGCCGATGGTGCTGCGCCAGATGGGCAAGGGCCGCGTCCTGGCCCAGCTGGCCGCCGAGGAGGATTGAGGCGGCCGCCTCGTGGCGACATTCCACGGGAACAGAAACGCCGCATGTCCGTAGTGTTTCTGGTCCCCGGGTCGCCCCAGCGAGGTTCACGATGAAGCCGGCCGCCTTCCTCTGCGCCGTGATCTGCGCTCTCGCCGTCACCGCACCGTCCTTTGCCGGCGACAAGAAGGGGATCGCGATCGGCCAGAAGGACGCCGGCGCGGCCGGGACGATCCAGAGGCTGAACGCCCGCTGGTACTACACCTGGAACGCCGAGCCGATCGCGCAGGCGGGATCGGCGCAGTTCGTGCCGATGATCTGGTCGGACGGCGCGACGATGGACCGAGAGGCCACGCAGCTCGGCCAGGAATCGAAGCCCTGCGCGCTGCTGGCCTTCAACGAGCCGGACGGCAAGCGCCAGGCCGACATGTCGGTCGACGAGGCTGTCGGCGCCTGGGACCGGCTTCGGCCCCTCGCCCGCCGCATCGGCAGCCCGGCCGCGGTCAACGCGCTCGGCCCCTGGTTCAAGGATTTCTCCGCAAGGATGGCCGCGCAGGGCAAGGACTATGATTTCGTCGCCGTCCACTGGTACGGGGCGCCGTCGGCGAAGAGCTTCCTGCGCAAGATCGACGACATCCATGCCGCCTACGGCAAGCCGATCTGGATCACCGAATTCGCCGTCTCCGACTGGGCGGCGCGCGACGGCCGGAAGAGCCGCTACAGCACCGCAGCGACCGAACGCTTCATGCGCACCGTCCTGCCGGAGCTGGAGCGCCGCCCCTATGTCGAGCGCTATGCCTGGATGGGTGCCGGCGCCTATCGCGAGGCGACCATCAGCTCACGGCTGGTCGACGACAGTGGCGGGCTGACCGCGCTGGGGCGGATCTATGCCGAGTTCGACGGCGACGCCGCCGGCTCGGTCACCGACGAGCCGGCCTGCGCGGCGGGGGAGTGACGCCGGCAACGGGCGGATGACGGCGGCGTCCGCCATCCGCCCGCTCGATCAGAGCATCAGATCGCCGACGGCGAGCGTCGTGGCGCTCACCACGGCAATGACCATGTCGGCCTGTCTGTCGCCGTCCAGGTCAGCCTCGATCAGTTGCACGCTGCCGCTGCTGATGATCCTCACCTCATGGCCCCCGCCCGTGAAGGGGCCGCTGCCGCGGAAGAAGAAGACCGTGTCGCCGTTGCCCGCATTCCCGTCGGCATCGATCGCCGACAGATCGATCCGATCGCCCTCGGCATGGCGGAAATCGGCAATCCTGTCGGACGCGGCAGCGGTGCTGTCGCCGGTCGTGGTGAAGACGAAGCGGTCTACGCCGCCGTCCCCGACCAGCGTGTCGGCGCCGCCGCACCCCTGGAGCACGTCGTCGCCGTCGAGCCCGCGGAGGATGTTGGCTCCGGCGTCCCCGCGGAGGATATCGGCCCTGGTCGACCCGACCATGTTCTCCACGCCGGCGAGCTGGTCGCCCTGGGCCTCGCCGCCGGTGCCGGTGCCGGATTGCAGATTGACCGTCACCCCGGCCGCGCTGGACGAATAATAGGCCGTGTCGATGCCGGCCCCGCCGTCCAGGCGATCGGCGCCGAGCCCGCCGAAGAGGACGTCGTCGCCGCCGTCGCCGCGCAGGAAGTCCGACCCGTCCCGCCCCTGCAGCGAATCCGCGCCCTCCAGGCCGCGCAGGGAATTGGCGCCGGCATCCCCCAGCAGCGTATCGGCCAGCTGTGATCCGACCGCGTTCTCGATGCCGGCGAAGATGTCGCCCTGGGCATCGCCGCCCGATGCGCTGCCGGCGGCGAGATCGATCCGCACCCCGGCCGAGCTGGTGGTGTAGTAGATGTTGTCCGAACCGCTGCCGCCATCCAGCGTGTCGGCCCCGGCCCCGCCTTCGAGCACGTCGTTGCCGGCGTCGCCGCGCAGGGCGTCATTGCCCTCGTTCCCGGCCAGCACATCGACGCCGTCGCCGCCGGACAGCGTGTCATCCCCCGCGAGCCCCGTGAGCCGATCGTTGCCGGCCATCCCGGACAGCAGATTCGCGACCGCGGAGCCGTTGACGATATCGTCGCCATCCCCCGCCTGGACGTTCTCGACATCCAGGCCGATGGTGTCCCCCTCGGCATCGCCGCCATGCGCGGCGCCGCCGATCGTGACGTTGACGCCGGCCGAGCCGGCATAGCTGACGGTGTCGGTGCCCAAGTCACCGATGAAGGAATCAGCGCCCGCGCCCCCGATCAGCGTGTCGTTGCCGAACCCGCCGTCCAACTCGTCGCGCCCGGCGCGCCCGGAGAGGATGTCATTGCCGGCATCTCCCCTGAGGAGGTTGTCCCCGGCGGTACCGGACAGCTGATCGTCCGACTGCCCGCCCCAGAGCCCCTCGAAGTCCGGGGCGACCTCGATGCCGGTGATACCGATCCCCGCGAACGTGCCGGCGGCCAGGTCGGCCTGGACCGGGTTGCTGTACGCCAGGGAGAGGATGTCGAAGCCGTCGCCGCCGCTGACCTTGTCGTCCCGGTCGCCGCCGAGCAGGTCGTCACCGGCGCCGCCATAGAGGATATTCTTGCCGACGCCGCCCCTGAGAATGTCGTCGCCGGCGTCTCCATAGAGAACGTCATCGCCGTCCCAACCCCACAGTTCGTCATCGCCATCCCGGCCATGGATTTCGACACCCGGCAGCGCGTCGCGAATAATGATACTGTCATTGCCATTGGTTCCGAAGATGATTTCGGCATCGATGTACCGACGAATATTGACACCGCCATCGCCGTCGAAGATCACGGAGTCGATGCCGACGCCGCCACCCAGGATGGCGTTCTGGTCAATCGCGACCAGGGTGTCGTTGCCGTCGCCGCCGAACAGGGAGTCCTTGCCGCCGCCACCATAGAGGACGTCGTTCCCGGCGCCGCCACGCAGGGTGTTGACAGCGGCCGAGCCCGTCAGCGTGTCGTTTCCGGCGCCGCCCGTGATGTTCTCGACATCGCTCCCGACGGTGTCCCCCTGGGCCTCGCCGCCCGCTCCGACACCGCCGATCGTGACGGTGACGCCGACGGCGCCATCATAGACCACGGTATCGATACCCGCTCCGCCGACGAGGGTGTCGGCACCGGCCCCGCCAGAAAGCTGGTCGTCGCCATCGCCCCCGTTCAGGGTGTCCGAGCCCGCCGTCCCCGAGAGAGTGTCATTGCCGCCCAGCCCGCTGGCGCTGTCGTTTTCCCCGGTCCCGGCAAAAACATCGTCGCCGGCGGTGCCAATATATGTCGCCATGAATCCCCCACCATCTTTGCGAAAAATAGCGTCAAAGAATGCCGATCCTATCAGAGCGATCGGGCCTGGGAAGCCGGGATCCGCCCGTGCTGGAGATGACCTTGCCCAGCGCGCTGGCCCGCCCCCTACTCCACGCAGTCCAGCAGATCGCCGAGCTGGCCGATGCGGCGCTGGATGGTGGCGGCGCGGCCGGCAACGTAGCGTGACGGCTTGCCGGCCGACCAGCCGCGCGGGTTCGGCAGCACCGCGGCCAGCAGCGACGCCTCGCGCGCCGACAGCTGGGCCGCGCTCTTGCCGAAATAGGTCTGCGATGCCGCCTCGACCCCATAGATGCCTGGGCCGAGTTCGACCACGTTGAGATAGACCTCCATGATCCGGCGCTTCGGCCACAGCGCCTCGATCATCACCGTCAGATAGGCCTCGAACCCCTTGCGCACGAAGGTGCGGCCGTCCCACAGGAAGACGTTCTTCGCCGTCTGGTTCGAGATGGTGCTGCCGCCGCGCAGCCGGCCGATGCCGGACTGGTAGCGGTCCCAGGCCTTCTGCATCGACTGCCAGTCGAAGCCGTCATGGCGGCAGAACAGGTTGTCCTCCGCCGCCACCGCCGCCTTGGCCATCACCGGCGCGATCCCGCTCCACGGCACCCAGTCGCGGTGCCAGCCTTCGCCCTCGAACAGGCGCAGCACCATCAACGGCGTCGCCGGCACCGGCAGCACGCGATAGACCGCGGTCAGTGCCAGCGGCGCCAGAAACAGGACGGCGAACAGGCCCCACAGGATCTTCGACCACCAGCGCCGCCGGCTCCACCAGCGGCCCAGAGCGCCCGGCAGGGCGAGACGCGGCAAAGGCAGGCGCGGCAGCCGCCAGCGGGACGCCGCCCGGCTCGACGCCCGCCGCGCCATCTCAGCGCAGCCAGCGATGCAGCCGCGCCGCCGCCTCTTCCATCTCCTCGGTCGCGCCAGCGAAGGAGAAGCGCATGGTCGCATGGCCGCGCACCGGGTCGAAGTCGACGCCCGGCGTCGCCGCCACCCCGGTCTCCGCCAGCATGCGGCGGCAGAACTCGACGCTGTCGTTGGTCAGGTGGCCGATCTCGGCATAGAGGTAGAAGGCGCCATCGGCCGGGGCCAGCCGGTCGAAGCCGGCGCGCGGCAGCGCCTCCAGCAGCAGGCCGCGGTTGCGAGCGTAACGGGCGACGTTGCGGTCCAGCTCCTCGCCGCAATCGAAGGCCGCGACGGCGGCGTATTGCGACAGGGTCGGCGGCGAGATGTAGAGGTTCTGCGCCAGGCATTCGACCGGCCGCAGCATGTCCTCCGGCAGCACCAGCCAGCCCAGGCGCCAGCCGGTCATCGAATAGTATTTCGAGAAGCTGTTGACGATGATGGCGCTGCCGCTGGTCTGCAGCGCCGTCGCCGTGCCCATGCCGTAGGTGATGCCGTGATAGATCTCGTCCGACACCAGCCGGATCGATTTCGACTCGCAATAGGCCGTCAGATCGGCCAGCGCCTCCGGCGACAGCATGGTGCCGGTCGGGTTGGCCGGGCTGGCGATGATCAGCCCGTCAAGTCGGCCGCCATGCTTCTCCAAAAGCTCGGGCGTCGGCTGATAGCGCGTGTCCGGCCCGGCCGGGATCTCCACCGCCTCGATGCCCAGGGCGGTGAGGATGTTGCGGTAGGCCGGATAGCCCGGCGCCGCCAGCGCCACCCGGTCGCCGACATCGAAGGCGGCCAGGAAGGCCAGCAGGAAGGCGCCGGAGGAGCCGGTGGTGACGACCACCCGCTCCGGCTTCACCGCGGTGCCGTAGGCTCGCCCGTAATGCGACGCGATGGCCTGGCGCAGCGGCGGGATGCCCAGCGCCACGGTGTAGCCGATCTTGTCCTGGGTCAGCGCCGCCTGCGCCGCCGCCAGCACGCCGGCCGGCGCCGGGGTCGAGGGCTGGCCGACCTCGAGATGCAGCACGTCGCCATGGCTCTTCTCGCGCGCGGCGGCAGCGGTCATCACATCCATGACGATGAAGGGCGGCACCTGGCCGCGGCGGGAGATCTTCATGGCGTCGGCACTTCCGAGACGGGCATTGCGCCACCGGGTCGACACAGTCGGCCTCTAGCGTGATGATCCAGCCGGGCGGATCGCCGGCACGGAGGGAGCGGAGCGTTGGGACGGATCATTCGGATCTTGGTGGTGGCCCTGGCGACGGTCATCGTCGGGCCCCTCGCGGCGGCCCAGGCGCAACGCATTCCGGTGGTCCGCGACGCCGAGATCGAAACTAGCATCCACAAGATGCTGACGCCAATCTTCCGGGCCGCCGGGCTGAATCCGGGGGCGGTCAGCATCTTCCTGGTCAACGACGACGACGTGAACGCCTTCGTCGCCGGCGGCCAAAACATCTTCGTCTATGCCGGGCTGATCCTGGAGGCGCGCAGCGCCGACGAGCTGCTGGCCGTGCTGGCGCACGAGACCGGCCACATCGCCGGCGGCCATCTGGTGCGCGGCTCCGAGCAGATGGAGCGCAGCAGGCTGATCGCCACCATCGGCTCGCTGCTGGGCGCCGCCGCCGGCGCCGCGGCCGGTCGCGGCGACGCCGCCATGGCCGGCGCCGTCACCGCCCAGGACATGGTCCGGCAGAACATGGTCAACTTCACCCGCGGCATCGAGAGCTCGGCCGACCAGGCGGGGCTGCGCTTCCTGGCGCAGGCCGGCATCCCGGCCGACGGCATGCTCAGCTTCCTCAAGCGCATGCAGGATGCCGAGCTGGCGCATCCGACCGGCTCGGAATACACCCGCACCCACCCGCTGACCGCCGACCGGATCGAGGCGGTGCAGGATGCGGTCGACAAGTCGCCGCTGCGCGGCGGTGCCATGCCGCCGGGCTATGACGACATGTTCGCGCGGATGCGGGCCAAGCTGTTCGGCTTCACCCAGCCCCAGGCGGTGGCGCGGGTCTATCCGCCAAGCGACACCAGCATCCCGGCGCAATATGCCCGGGCGGTCGCCGCCTACCGCAACAACTACTTCCCCGACGCGCTGGGCCGCACCGACGCGCTGATCAAGGCCGAGCCGCGCAACCCCTATTTCCTCGAGCTGCGCGGCCAGATCCTGCTGGAGACCGGGCGGCTGACCGAGGCCCGTCCCTATTACGAGCGCGCCTTGGCGCTGCTGCCGGGCGAGCCGCTGCTGCTGATCCCGCTGGCCCAGACCAAGATCGACCGCGGCTCGGACGCCGAGCTGCGCAGCGCCATCCGCGACCTGCAGCGCGCCAGCGTCGACCCGGAGAAAACGCCGCCGATCGTCTGGCGGCTCTTGGGCACCGCCTACGGCAAGGTCGGCGACATGGGCAACGCCGCGCTGGCCCTGGCCGAGGACAACCTCGCCCGCGGCGACAAGCCGAACGCGCGGGCCCAGGTCGACCGGGCGCTGCAGCTGCTGCCGCGCGGATCGCCCGGCTGGCGCCGGGCCCAGGACCTGCAACGCCAGGCCGAGGACAAGCCGGGCTGAGAGCCCATCCGATAGTGCTACTGGAGCGGCCGTCTGACGGCGATTTTTCCGCTTCCGGTGCTCACGGACTTGAACGTCCGCTGCGCTCCGGTTCTCAAAATCACCGCCAGCCGCCTCGCTCCAGCGCATTCTCGAATGGGCTCTGCCTCATGCCCTCGACATGGACCGTGGCGGTCGAATTGTCGCCGACACCGTGTAACGCTTGATCATCCCGTCGCGAAAGGCGACTAGTGGGACATGCTCCAGCGAAAGGATACCCCGATGCTCCGCCCCAGCCGCCTCGCCAGCCTGGCCGTCGTCGCCGCGGTGGCGGTGGCATCGCCGTCGACCTGGGCGCAGCAGTCGCCGGCCCAGAGCACGCCCGCGGTCGATCCGGCCCAGAAGGAGACGATCGAGCAGGTGGTGCGCGACTATATCCGCGCCCATCCGGAGATCGTGGTCGAGGCGCTGGACGCCTACCAGGCCAAGAAGGACGCGGAGGAGCGCTCGGCCCAGGCCAAGACCCTGACCAGCCGCGCCGACGAGATCTTCCGCAGCGCCACCTCGCCGGTGATCGGCAACGCCCAGGGCGACGTCACTTTGGTCGAATTCTTCGACTACCAGTGCGGCTACTGCAAACGCTCCCAGCCGGATTTGGAGCGACTGATGAAGGCGGATAGCGGCCTCAAGGTGGTGCTGAAGGAGTTCCCGATCCTCGGGCCTGCCTCGGTGACCGCGGCCCGCGTCTCGCTGGCGGCGCAGAAGCAGGGCAAGTATCTCGAGTTCCACACCAAGCTGATGGGCTTCAAGGGCCAGCTGACCGACGACGTCATCTTCGAGACCGCCAAGCAGGTTGGGCTCGACCTCGACAAGGTCAAGCAGGACATGAACGACCCGTCGGTGGTGGCGGAGCTGCGGGCCAACATGGACCTGGCCGAGGCCCTGGGCGTGCAAGGCACGCCGGCCTTCGTCATCAACGACCAGATCATCCCCGGCGCCGTCGGCTTCGACGCGCTGAAGAGCCAGATCGACAAGGACCGGGCGGGTTAAGCGCCTGCTCGCTTTCCAAGATCGTCCTGGCGAGGCGCGCAGCGCCGTGGCCGTCCAGAGATTGGTGCCGCTGGATGGCCACGCCCCTTCGGGGCTCGCCATGGCGGTTTGATATTTCGGGTCACGACGCGCGCCGATTGCGGCCGGCCGGAACCTCGTCATCGATCAGGTCGAGCCGCGATTCCAGGTCGCGGATGGCGCTGCGCTGGGTCAGGACCTGCACGCCGAGCCAGATCATGGCGGCGATCATCAGCAGGAACACGATCGGGTCGATCATGGACGTCTCCTTGCGCTGAGACGGATGGGTGGGTGCGACGTCAGGCGGCGGAGCCGCCGAGCGCCCGCAGGATGGCGCCGGCGATCTCCGGCGCATGGTCGGTCAGGCCGCCTTCGAGCCGGCCGTAGAGCAGGAACACCGCCGGCTGCAGCACGCAGCCGAAGGCGATGGCGGTGGCGAGGCGAGGATCGGCGATAGACACGGCGCCCTCGCGGATGCCGTCGGCGACCACGGCGCCGATGACGTCGCCGGGGTTGGGCTCGCCCACCTCCAGGCTGGGCAGCGCCCGGTGCTGGACGATCAGCAGGAAGCGGAACAGCGCCGGGTCGCGGTCATGCAGCTCGCAGCAGGCCGCCACCATCGCCCGCATCCGCGCGGCGAAGCCGGTCAGCCCCGCCTGTGCCGCATGGACTTGGCGGCCGAGTTGGACATAACGGTCGGCGAACAACCCGGCCACGAACTCGTCCTTCGAGGTCAGATGGCGGTACAGCGCCGCCTCGGTGACGCCCACCGCGGCGGCGATGTCGCGCACCGACGTGCCCTCGACCCCGCGCTCGGCGAACAGGCGGATGGCCGCCTCCTCCATCCGCGCTTTCGTGTCCCTGCCCTTGCCGGCCATGGTCGCGGCTCACGAAGTTAGTAATCGTTAACTAACTATGATGAGACGCGCAGAGATGTCAATGCCCCACCCGCCGGGCAAGCGGTGTCACCGCCGGGGCCGTTCAGCCCCGGCCGGCCGGATCAATCCTCCGCCGTGGTCCGCCACAGGACCGGCCAGTCGCCGGGAAGGCCGCGGCAGCTGTCCTGGAAGCTGTATCGCGCGATCCGGAAGTCCTTGCCGTCGAACACCCAGCGGGCCGAGGAGCCGCAATCCCCCATGCCGCGGCCCCGGCCGGCCGACATCAGCGTCCCGGTGGCCGGGTCGTAGTCCGGGTCGATCAGGGTTCCGGACGGATCGTCGACGTCGCCGGCCCAGCCCGCCTTCGGGGTCGACAGGACCAGGTGGCGGGCCGCGCCCGGATCCTGCAGCGGCGCCCGGAACAGCAGGTAGCCGGACTGGTAGGCCCCGCCGATGCATTGGAGCATCACCAGCGCCTCCGTGGCCGTCAGCGCCACGACCTGGTCGCGCGGGCCGTCGGGCGAGGAGCAGTCCGAGGCCGACAGCAGGTCCTTCTGCGCGGCGCGTACCGCGGCGGCGATCCGGGATGCGGCGGCATCGGCAAT
>NZ_JANX01000121.1 GCF_000767795.1 Inquilinus limosus MP06
CCGAACCCGTCGCCGAGGCCGCGCCCGCCCCGGTGCCGGAGGCAATGCCCGAGCCGCCACCGCCGGTCGAGCGGACGGAGTTCGTGCTGGTCGGCATCGTGCAGCGGGCGGAGGGCCCCTTCGTCCTGCTGAAGCCGAAGGCCGGCGGCCCGGTGGTGACCGCCCGCCAGGGCGACGATGCCGGCGGCTGGCATGTCGACGCCATCACCCCCACCGCCGTCCGCCTGACCAGCCCGGCCGGCGACGCCAAGCACGTGCTGTTCGCCCCGCGACCGAAGGCGGAGGAGGGTTCGGGCTTGCCGAGCCCGTACTGACCAGCACGCCGTGATTGTCCCGCCGCCCGGCCGGAGCGATCATGCGGGGCGGCCGGAGGGATCGGCCAAGGGGCGCCGCGACGCGGCGGGTGGGGGAATGGATCAGGTCAGGTCCTTGGTCGACATCCTGGTCGAGCTCGGCAAGCTCGGTCCTGACGACGTCGCCCGGCTGTCGCGGCTGGAGGGCGCGTCGTCCGAGCCGGTGGTCGTGCTGGTCTCGCGGCTGGGTCTGGTGTCCGGCCGGGACTACGCCCATGCGCTGTCGCTCCAGTACGGCCTGCCGCTCGCCGGGCGCGGCGATTTCCCCGACGGGCCGGTGCTGGCCGATCAGCTGCCGGTCCGGTTCCTGAAGGATTCCCGGGTGCTGCCGCTGGCCGAGGGCGCGGACGGCGTGGTCCTGGCCATGGCCGATCCCGGCGACGGCTTCGCCTTGCGGGCGGCGGCGATGGCGCTCGGCCGGCCGGTCACACCGGTGATCGTGGCAGAGGAGGACCTCGCCGAAGTCTTCGCCCGCTGGTATGAAAGCGGCCGGTCCAGCGTCGAGCGCATCGCCGACGGCGCCGAGATCGAGGCCGACGCGGCGGCCGACCCCGATGTCGAGCAGCTCAAGGACCTGGCGCAGGAGGCACCGGTCATACGGCTGGTTAACCAGATCATCGCCGACGCGATGCGGCTGCAGGCGTCGGACATCCATCTCGAGACCTATCGCGAGCAGCTCAAGCTCCGCTACCGCATCCACGGCCTGCTGAAGGACATGAAGGCGCCGCCGGCGAAGCTGGGGCCGGCCCTGATCAGCCGGATCAAGATCCTGGCGCGGCTCGACATCGCCGAGCGCCGGTTGCCGCAGGACGGGCGCGCCCGCTTCACCGCCGGCGGCCAGAAGGTCGACATGCGCGTCGCCACCATGCCGACGATGCATGGCGAGGCCGTGGTCATCCGCCTGCTCGACACCAAGGGCATGGCGCTCGACCTCGGCGAGCTCGGCCTGGCCGCGGCCGAGGAGGGCGCGATCCGCCGGCATCTGGCGCATCCGCACGGCATCCTCCTGGTCACCGGGCCGACCGGCAGCGGCAAGACCACGACGCTCTACGCCGCGCTGCGCATCCTCAATGAGCCGAGCCGGAAGATCCTGACCGTCGAGGACCCGATCGAGTACCAGATCCCCGGCATCAACCAGACCAATGTGCAGCCGCAGATCGGGCTGGACTTCGCCCGGGTGCTGCGGTCGAGCCTGCGCCACGACCCGGATGTGATCATGGTCGGCGAGATCCGCGACGGCGAGACCGCGAACATCGCCGTGCACGCCGCCCTGACCGGCCATCTGGTGCTGTCGACTCTGCACACCAACAGCGCCACCGGGTCGATCAACCGGCTGCTCGACATGGGGGTCGACGGCTATCTCCTGACCTCGACCATCCGGGGGGTGATCGGCCAGCGCCTGGTCCGCCAGCTCTGCGGCGCCTGCCGCAGCCCGTACCGCGCCTCGGCCGAGGAGCTCGGGCGGATGGGCCTGCCGGGCGATGCGGAGGCCACGCTGTACCGGGCCGTCGGCTGCCCGGCCTGCGACGGCATCGGCTATACCAGCCGGATCGGCATCTTCGAGTTCTTCGAGCTGACCGACGAGATCCGCGAGGCGCTGCACCGCCGGATCTCGACCGCCGAGCTGACCCGCATCGCGGCGGCCGCCGGCATGCGCACGATGTTCCAGGACGGTGTCGCCCGGGCCCTGTCCGGCCAGACGACGCTGGAGGAAGTGCGCCGCGTGACGGAGGAGGGATAGGCGATGCCCCTCTTCGCCTTCAAGGCCGCCGACGGCGCCGGCAACCTGGTCGAAGGCCAGCTCGAGGCCGCGGACGAGGCGGCTGTGATCCTGCACCTGCAGCAGCTCGGCCAGTTTCCGCTGGAGGCCACGCCGGTCCGGGGCGCCCGGCCGCAGGCCCGGCGCCTGTTCGGCCGGGTCCGGCCGAAGGAGGTGACCACCTTCATCCGCCAGCTCGCCATCCTGCTCACCGCCGGCCAGCCGCTGGAGCGGGCCCTGGTGACGATGGCGGGCCGCGCGGGCACGCCCGGCCGGCGCAGCGGCACGATCGGCCGGCTGGCGCAGCCGATCCTGGACAGCGTCCGCGCCGGCCACAGCCTCAGCGCTGCCCTCGATGCCTGCGGGCCGGTCTTTCCGCGTATCGCCATCAACATGGTCCGGGCCGGCGAGACGTCGGGCACGCTGGCCGTGGTGCTGGACCGGCTGGCCGATCTCCGGGAACGGTCGGACAAGATCCGCGACACCGTCACCTCGGCGATGCTGTACCCGGTGCTGCTGGTGGTGGTGGCGGTGGGTTCGATTGCCCTGCTGCTGACCTATGTCGTGCCGCAGTTCGAGACCGTGTTCCGCGACGCCGGGGCGGAGCTGCCGGTGCCGACCGCCATCGTGGTCGCGCTCGGCCGCTTCCTGCAGGGCTGGGGCTGGCTGCTCCTGCTGGCCGCGGTCGCCGGCGTGATGCTGCTGCGCCAGGCCCTGGCGCTGCACGGCCCCCGCCTGGCCTGGGACCGGCGCTGCTGCACCTGCCGGTCGTGGCGCCGCTGCTGCGCACTCTGGTGACGGCGCGGTTCTGCCGGACGCTCGCGACCCTGGCCGGCAACGGCGTCGATCTGCCGAACGCGCTGGTCCTGTCGCGCGACGTGGTGCCGAACCGCGCGGTGGCCGCGGCGCTCGACACCGTGGTCACCGGTGTGCGGCAGGGCCGAGGGCTGTCGGTGCCGCTGGCCGAGACCCGGCTGTTTCCGGAGTTCGCGGTGCAGATGCTGACCGTGGGCGAGGAGACCGGGCGGATCGACCTGACCGCCGGCCATGTCGCCGACGCCTACGAGCAGGAGCTGGAGACATCGGTCAAGCGCCTGGTCGGCCTGCTGGAGCCGATCCTGATCATCGTCCTGGGCCTCGCCGTCGGCGGGATCGTCATGTCGATCCTGATGGCGATCCTCAGCATCAACGACCTGGCCATCTGACCCGCATGCACGATGCGCCGGGCCCGTCCTGCGTCGAGGTCGATGGCGGCCGGCATGGTCAGCGCGGATTCGTGCTGATCCTGGTGCTGGTGATCGTCGGCGTCATCGCCGCCGTGGCGCTGGTGCTGCTGGAGCGCAGCCGCGGCGGGGTTGGTGCGGCCGCCGACCTGGTTGAGGTGACGAAGGCCCGCGGCCTCGCCGATGCAGGGATCGCCCGGCTGGTCCAGGCGCTGCGGGTCGAAGACGATCCCCTGCTGAAGACCATCATCACCTCGCCGGCGCCGGTGCCGTGGCGCTTCGCCAACGTCGAGATCCGCCTGTCCTTCCTGCGCGAGAGCGGCAGGGCCGACCTCAACGCCGGCTCACTCGAGCTGATCCAGAGCCTGCTCGACGGCCTGCCGGTCGCGCCCGACCTGCGCCAGCGGGCGCTGCAGCAGGTCGAGGCGGCGCGGCGGCAGCCGGCACCGCTGCCGAGCGTGCTGGCGCTGCTGCCGCCCTGCCAGCGCCTGACACCGGTGGCGCGGCTGTTCGAGGACCGGTTCACGGTGCTGACCGGCAGCCGAGGCATCTCGGCCGCGGGGCTCGCGGACGAACAGCTGCACCGGATCTCGGGCCTGACCAGCGCCGATATCGAGGCGCTGCGGACCCGGCCGTCGTCATCGATCGGCGACCCGCAGCTGGCCCATCTGCAGCGGTTCCTGGCGGATGAGGAGCCGGTCTACCGGCTGCGGGCCGAGGCCGCCACGCCGCGCGGCGCGCATATCGTGCGGGAGGCCGTGATCCTGCTGTCGGCACGCACTCCCACGATCCGGATCTTGTCACAGCGCGACGTGAGCGAGCCCGCACTGTTGTCCTGCAACTGACCTAGCCCGGCCGGCAGGCGGGCTCCTGCGGCAGCAGCAGGCAGGCCTCCGGCAGTCGGGCTCGGGTGCGGGCGATCAGGTCGATCGGGGGGCCGATCTCCGAGGCGTCGACGCGCAGCAGCACGGCCGCCGGTAATGCCCAGGGGCGGGCCCAGTCGGACCGCCAGCCGCCATTGCTGCCAGTGCCGAAATAGGACAGGCGGATCGATCGGGCGCCGTCCAGCACCGTCTCTTCCCGGGCTGCTCCCGTCACCGGATCGGTCCAGGACAGGCGCAGCACGGCCTGGCCGTCAGCCTGTACCACCCGCAGGGTCAACGGCACCGGCCGGTCCAGGACCAGGATCGGCGGTCCCCAGGAGAGCAGGGTTAGCCGGTCCGCATCGGCCGGATCGGCGCTTTCGTCGGCCGAGAGATCGGGCACCGCGCCCTCTGCCAAGGCACGCAGCAGCCGGCCGGCGGCGGCGACGCCGTCGCGCAGCTCCTCAGCCCGCCGCGACTGCTGGTCGAAGCGGGCGAAGAGGTTCGGCAGGCCGACGGCGGCGGCCGCGACGAGCCCGGCCAGCACCAGCGCCACCAGCACCTCGACCAAAGTGAAGCCTCGTTCGGAGTCCCGCCCGGTCAAGACGGCAGCCCCGCGGCGCGGAGAGTGACGAGCTGCACAGTCGGGCCGCGCCGCGGCGTCACCCGTACTGTCACCGACAGCAGCCCGGGCCGGCCGGGCTGCTCCGGCAAGCCCTCCTCGCGCCAGGGAGCGATGGCGAGCGACCACGCGCTGCCGTCGCTCAGCCGCCCCGAGACGCTGCGCGGTGCCAGCGGCAGATCCAGTCCGACCCGCTCCAGGATCGCTTCGGCGGCCAAGCCTGCCCGCAGCTGCGCGGCAGCGCGGGAATCACGGTCGCGGCTGGACACCAGCAATGCCAGCGATGCGGCGGTGATGCTGCCGAGCACCGCCAGGGCCACCAGCACCTCCACCAGCGTGAAGCCGGCCTCCCGCCATGGCCGCGTCACGGCGCGACCTCTTGCCAGACAGCGCCGGTCAACCAGGCGATCCGCAGCGCCAAGCGCCGGTCGCCGCGGCTGAGGGTCAGGAGCCCGCCGCTGCTCGAGCCATCGCCGAGGAACAGAAGGGCAGGGGTATCGCCGCCCGGCTCGATCGCGGCCCCGGTGAGCGTCAGATCCAGTCCGGCCGGCACGGCTTGCCAGCGGCCCAGCACCGGGATCCCGATGCGGCGATCCTCGGGATCGAAGCGGACCAGCACCGGGACCTGCCGCCGCAGTGCGGTGTCGCGCGCCTGTGCCAGCAGCCGTTCCAGTCCGGCCCCGGCTTCGCGCAGGGCCGATCGGGCGCGCCATTCGGGAACCGCCAAGCCGATCACTCCCATAGCGGCGGCCAGGATCACCAGCACGATCAGCGTCTCGATCAGGGTGAAGCCGGCCGCCGCAGCCGAGGGGCGTCGTCGTCGCACGGCGCCTTGTTCCGCCCTCACGACGCTATCTCTTCGGTGGCGGCGCGCCGAAGAGCTGCATCCGCCCCCGGAACTCTTCGGCGATGGCTTTCGCGTCGACTGCGTTCCGGATCACCTTCGGCGTGATCAGGATCACGAGCTCGGTCCGTTGGTCGCTGTTGTTCACGCCGCTGAACAGGTTGCCGACCAGGGGGATGTCCCGCAGCACGGGAACGCCCGATTTGCCGATGCTCTGCCGGTCGGAGATGAGGCCGCCGAGAATGACGGTCTGGCCGCTCGCGACCGCCACCGACGTCCCGACCTCCCGCTGCGCGATGGTCGGGTTGATGGCATCGGGCGCGCCCTCCACGACATTGCTGACCTCCTGCCGGATGTCGAGGTCGACCTGGCCGTCGGGGTTGATGCGCGGGGTAACCTGGAGGATCACGCCGGTGTCGCGATATTCGACGTTGTTGACGATCGGCGCGTCCGGGTTCTCGGTGGATTGCTGCTGCCGCGTGACGATCGGGACCTGGTCACCGACCTTCAACTGCGCAGTCTGGTTGTCCAGCACCGCCAGCGACGGCGACGACACCACGCGGACATTGGTGATGCTGGCCAAGGCATCCAGGATGACTCGGAAATTGCCGCTGCTGATGATGAAGTTGAAGCCCGGGACCGTCGGGTTCACCCCGAAGCTGTTGTTCTGGGTGAAGACACCGGAGAAGTTGCCGCTTTCCAGCCAGAAATGGACCCCGTAACGAAGCTGGTCGGTCAGGGTGACCTCGGCGATCGTCGCCTCGATCAGCACCTGGTACCGTGGTGTGTCCATCAGCCGGATCGCCGCCTCGATCTTCCTCCAGGCCTCGGGCGTCGCCATGACCATCAGCGAGTTCCGTTCCTTGTTGGCGACGATCTGGGCGCCGTCGAAGGGATCCGGCCCCCGTCCGGCCGCCCCTCCCGATGTGCCGGGGCCGACCATGTTGTTCAGGTCGTCCGACAGCAGCCCGAGCTTTTCGCCGGCGGACATGACGCCAGAAGCGTCCATCCCGCCGCCATCGGCGCGCGACGGGATCGAGGAGGCTCCGCTTGTCGATGCGGTCTGGACCTGCATGGAGGGCGCGACGGGGCTGCCGTCGCCACCAGACGTCGCGCCGCCGCGCCCCCGGCCCATGAACTGGCCCATGATGGCCGCGAGATTCTCGGCAGTGCCGTTCTCCACACGATAGACGTAGAGCTGCACGCCCTGCTTGTCGCCTTGATCCAGCCGGTTGATCCAGGCCTCGGCCTGGCGAAGACGGACGGCCTGCCGAGCGACGACCATGACGGCGTTGAGCCGCCGGACCGGGATGAAGTCGATCCCGCCCTGCATCGGCGTGCCGTCCGTGCCCAGCTTGAACACGGATCGAAGCTCCTGGATCATCGAGGCCGGGTCTGAGCGGCGCAGCGGAAACAATCCCGCAGAGACACCCCGCATAGCGTCGACATCGAAGGCCGCGATCATTTCGGCGATCGCGGCCCGATCGCCGCTGGGGCCCGACACGACGACCAGGTTCCGGTTCGGGTCGGAGCGAACCATGTTGCTGTTCGCGACCGGGCTCACGAGCGGGACGACCGTCGCCGCCTGGACGAAGCGTAGCGGGATCACCGATACGCCATAGCCCGCAGGCAGCGGCGTCGGATCCGATCCCAACTGCACCATCACCCTGCCGCCGGCTGCGTCGCCGGCAGGCACGACGCGATAAGTGGCGCCGTCGGCGACCATGGCGGCGCCGTTCATCCGCAGCACGGTTTCAACAGTAGCCAGCAGATCCTGCCGGCTGAGCGGGGCGCTGCTTGAGACCGTCGCGGTTCCTTGCACCTTCGGGTCGACGGCATAGGAGACTCTGAGCGCATCAGCCAGGACGGCCTTCAGGAAATCCCGGATATCCGCGTTCTCGAAGTTGATCTGCGCGCCGTCGCCGACGAGGGCGACAGGTGCACCGGTTGCGGCCGCCGGAGACGAAGATCCGTCCGTGCCGAAATACAGCTGCGGAGCCCGAGCGCCGTTCGGGGACATCGTGACAGGAACGGCAGCAGAAGGCTGCCTCGGAAGCTTGGATGGAACGCTGAAATCGGCCGACGCCAATGGATTGAGGGTCGGATAGGACGGTTTATCCGACTTCTGGCAGCCGCCGATGCCCAGCATGGCAGCCACAGCAACAGCAAGACGCGCGCCCCGAAGCCAGCGGGCATTCCCCACGCGGACCATCTGATGAACCGTCCCCCACCCGTCCGAATTTGTGCCTATTCGGATCCGGTTTCACCATGACGGGCGGCGATGCCGCTGGCAAGTGACGGTCTCTTGGATGGGGGCATCCTGAGCGGCATCGATCAAGAGTGGGCGGCATGCCGCAGGCACCCGAGCGGCGCCCGCCAGAACTCATTAGTCTGTTGAAATGGCGCACGATAAGGACGGCTATCGCGGATTGGAAAGCTTGTTGCGCAGTGCGGATCTGGTCGAGTCGCCTCGAGGCAGGGCGCTGAGGATGGAAGATGGCATCCTGCGCTACATCATGCGCCGGGATGTGTGTCCCAGGGGTGAGCGCAACTCCGCACAAGCCTCCTTGCTATACAGCGGTCGCCAACCTGTATGGGTATCGGTGGTATCCTGTCCCCGCAACCAAACTTCCTCTGAAGGCCGTCCCCATCCGGGACGGCCTTCTTGCTTTCCGACCGCGGGATCGGAATCCGTCGCAAGCTACCTTGGACCAAAGCACAACGGACGCCAGTCCCAGCCCGCCGCCATACTCGTGGCGCAGGCGGCTCCGCGCAGTCGAAGATCGAGGGCCGCCACCATCGGGAGAGGAGCCTGGAATGCGTGGATCCCTGATCGCCGCCGCCACTTTGCTGCTGGCCCTGGGGCTGGCCGGCCCAGCCGCGGCCCAGGCCGGGCTGACGACGCGCGGCACCACCCTGGACACGCTGACGCTGTCCTCCGGCAAGGCCTTCCCGACCAAGCCCTACGAGCTGGAAGCCGGCAAATACTACCGCTGGCCGATCGAGGCCGACGGCACGGCCGAACTGGGCATCGCGGCGCCGGAGTTCTTCCGCAACATCTGGATCAACGAGGTGGTGATCAACAAGGTCGAGGTGCGGCCGCTGGGCCTGGATTCGATCGAGTTCGACGACGCCGGCAAGGCGGTCATCTCCTTCGTGCCGATCCGTCCCGGCACCTTCACCTTCCACGCCCCGGAGAACACCGCCGAGGGCATGAGCGGCACCTTCATCGTCAAATAGGGCCGGTATCGGGGCGGCGTGGCGGCGGCGACGGCCGCTTCATCCGCCGTTCTCGCGGAAGCGGCGGGGAAGAGGCCGGGGCCGGCCTTCTCCCTACTTCCCGATCTCCTCCTGAATCGCGCGGGACAGGGCGAACATCCGGCGCTCCAGCACGAAGGGCTGGTCGCAGATCGCCGGCAGCAGCCGCTCGCGGTCGTCGAACACCCGCTGGTCCCAGGACAGCTGCGTCTCCAGCTCCTGCCGCTTCTGCGCGACCGCCGGGTCGGTGGAGGCGGGGTCGACGCCGTCCAGCGTCGCCGTGCTGTCCTCGATCCGCTTCGCCAGCGCCTCCTGCCGGCTGTTGAAATGACGGATGCCGCGGATGATGGTGCCCCGCTCGCCGTTGATGGTCTCGAACAGCCCGGCGAACAGCGCGGTCAGCGCCGCCTTGCGGTCGCCCTCATAGCCGGTGGCGAAGCGGTGGATCTCGGCCGTCGCCTCGTCGACCGGGACGCGGCGCGGCGCCACCCGCTCGACCAGCGCCGCCACCACCGCGTCGTCGCGCCAGGCCGGGCCGCTCGTGGTCGGGTCGTCGCCCGGCCACATCGCCCCGACCGACAGCTCCGGCTGCAGCACCTGGACGCAGGGCCAGTCGTCCTTCTTCTGGGCCGTGTCCTGCCCCCAGGCCGCCGCCATCGGGCACAGCGCCAGCAGCGCGGGGAGAAGCCATGCGGATCGGGTCATGACGGACCTCCTTGTCAGCCGGCGCCGGGACCGCGGACGCGGGCGACGAGGCCGCGCGCCGGGTCATAGGCCAGGATCGCTCCGCCGAGGAACACCGCGGTGAAGCCGAGGACGAGCAGCAGCGACTGGGTGTCGACCTGGCCGTAGAGCGCGAACCGGTTCAGCTCGACGGCGTAGGTGAAGGGATTGAAGCCGCAGACGTCGCGCAGCAGCGGGCTCGCCTCCTCCACCTTCCACAGCGGGTAGAGGGCGGAGGAGGCGAAGAACATCGGGAAGATCACGAAATTCATCACCCCGGCGAAGTTCTCGAGCTGGCGGATCGCCGAGGACAGCAGCAGGCCGAGCGCCCCCAGCATCAGCCCGGACAGGATCAGCGCCGGCAGCACGGTGAGATAGCCCATCGGCGGCGGCTCGACGCCCCAGAGCCGCGCGATCGCCAGGAAGACATAGACCTGCGGCAGCGACAGCAGCGTGCCGGCCAACAGCCGCGCCAGCAGCAGGAACCAGCGCGGCATCGGGCTGGTCAGCAGCACCCGCATGCTGCCCATCTCGCGGTCATAGACCATGGACAGCGAGCTCTGCATCCCGTTGAACAGCTGGATCATCGCGATCAGCCCGGGGACGATGTACTCGTCATAGAGGATGTAGGTCTCGTAGGGCGGGATGATCGAGACGCCGAGCACCGAGCGGAAGCCGGCGGCGAAGATGAACAGCCAGACCAGCGGCCGCACCAGGGCGGAGATGAACCGGGTGCGCTGGTGCACGAAGCGCAGCCCCTCGCGCCACAGGATGCCGAGCAGGCAGCGCCAGGCGCCGCCGATCGTGACCATGCCGGGGGGCTGGCGCTCCGTGCCGATGTCTTGGACCGTGGTCATGCCGCCTCCGTCAGCCGGCGGAAGGCGTCCTGCAGCCCGCCGGCGCCGGGATCGGAGATGCCCAGGTCGGAGACGATCGCCGCGGCCGGCCCCTGCCGCAGGATGTGGCCGCGATGCAGGATGATGGTGGGGTCGGCGGCCTCGACCTCGTCGATCAGATGGGTGGCCCAGACCACGGTCAGGCCGCGCTCGCGCACCAGGCCGCGGACATCGGCCAGGATCGCGGCGCGGCTGCGGATGTCGAGCCCGACCGTCGCCTCGTCGCACAGCAGCAGGCGCGGCTCGTGCAGCAGCGCGCGGGCGATCTCGATGCGCCGCGCCTCGCCGCCGGAGAAGCTGCGGATCTTGCGGTCGGCCTCCCTGGCCAGCCCCACCCGCTCCAGCTCCGTCGCGATCCGCCGCCGGGCGACCGATCCCGGCATGCCGTGCAGCGCCGCGTGGTAGCGCAGGTTCTGCCGGGCCGAGAGGTCGGGGTCGAGCGCGCGCTGCTGGAACACCACGCCCATCAGCGCCAGGGCCCGCCCGGGCTCGCCGGCCAGGTCGCGGCCGAACACCCGGATGTGGCCCGACTGGGCGCTGTAGAGCCGGGTGACGAGGGAGAAGAGCGTGGTCTTGCCGGCGCCGTTCTGCCCCAGCAGTACGGTGAAGGTTCCCGGCCGCACGGCGATCTCGATCCCGGCCAGGATCTCGCGCCCGGCGATCTTGTGCGAGAGGCCGATAACGGCCAGGGCGGAGGTGTCAGCGGCGGGCATGGCTGAACGCTCCGCCCCGCACAATCCACACTCCCCCTCCCCTTGCGGGAGGGGGTAGGGGGAGGGGGCTGCCGATCGACGAATGCGATGCCGCCCAACTTCGAGCGATCGAATGACCGAAGCCACACCAGGTGTTTGAGCCCGCGGCAACACCCCTCCCCGACCCCCTCCCGCAAGGGGAGGGGGAGGATGATGGGGCGGGCCGGCGCGGTCGTTGCCATTCAGTGGATCGCCACGCCCCAGGGCAGCTCGCCCACGGGGATCGACTTGATCACCTTGCGGTCCGCCACATCGATCACCGAGATGTCGTTCGAGGCGCCGTTGACGGAAATGACGTATTTCCCGTCCGGCGTGAAGTCCAGATGCCAGACCCTCTGGCCGACCAGCAGATAGTCGGTCACCTCGAGGGTCGCGGTGTCGATCACCGCCACCCGGTTGGCGGGGCCCAGCGCGACGAAGGCGGTCTTGCCGTCCTTGGTGATCGCCACCCCCACCGCCTGGATCGTCTCCTTGCGCACGCCCTGCACGGCGAAGCCGATCTTCTTCAGCACCTTGCGCGTCGCGGTGTCGATCACGGCGACGGTGCCGCCGATCTCCGACGACACCCAGACCTGCTTGCCGTCCGGGGTGAACTCGGCGAAGCGCGGCCGGCTGTCGACCAGCACGTTGTCGGTCACCTGCAGCGTGTCGGTGTCGATGAAATGCGCCATGTTGGTGGTCTCGGAGGTGCTGACCAGAATCTTGCCGTCCGGGCTGACGCCCATGCCCTCCGGCTCCACCCCCACCGGCACCTCGGATTCGACCACCTTCTGCTCGAGATCCAGCACCGTAACCATGCTGTCGTCCTCATTGGCGACATAGAGCCGCTTGTCGTCGGGCGACAGCACGAACAGCTCCGGGTCCGCCCCGCTGGGCAGGGTGTCGATCACCTTGCGCGTGGCGGTGTCGATCACCTCCACATGGTCGGCGTCGCTGGTGCAGACATAGAGGCGGGTGCCGTCTTTGCTGATGGTGATGCCGCGCGGCCTCTCGCCCACCGGGATGGTCGCCACCTCCTTCATCTGGTCGAGGTCGACGACGCTGACCGTGTTGCCCTTCTCGTTCGAGACATAGGCGGTGAAGGCCTGGGCCGGGCCGAAGGCCAGCACCGGCATCGCGGCCACCGCCAAGAGCACGAGCCTGTTCATGTGCGGGCCTCCTAGGGATCGGGGTTCAGCCGGCAGGACGATTCCGGCTCGTCATAGCCGAGCGTGTCGAGCGGGGTGCGCTGGTGCAGGAACCCGTCCTGCGGCGACACCGAGACCAGCATCAGCGGCGAGGCCAGCAGCATCGGCTGGCGTAGCTGCTGGTCCCAGCTGCGGAAGGTCAGCGGCACGCCCTTGAACGCGCCGAGCTGGAAATCGGGCGATACGAGATAGGACCGGATCGCGGCCGGGTCGCCGCTGCCGGTGCGGGTCACCGCCTCGCCCACCGCGCGCACCGCGGCCCAGGCAGCATAGTCGCGCTCCAGCATCCAGCGGCCGCTGGCCTTCTGGAAACGGCGCTGGATCTGGGTGCCGCCCCACTGCTCCTGGCTGCGGTGCCAGGCGGTCGGCACCAGCCCCTGGGTACCGGCCACCGGCCGCGCGTCCCAGGTGCGATAGGGCAGGTACTCGCCGAAGACCTCGCTCTCGTCGGCCACCACCAGCACGTCGTAATCGGGCAGGCGTTGGGTCAACTGGGTCATCTGGCGCTGCACCTGCTGCTCGCCGGTGTCGGAGCGGCGGGAGCCGGCCTTGAACTCGTAGCCGCGCTCCTCGACGATCTGGGCGCCGTAGCGCTTGGCGGCGCGGCGGATGGCGTCGGCGAAGGCCTTGTCGTCGTCCAGCGTGCCGGACACCAGCACCCAGCGGGTCCAGCGCTTGAACGCCAGGTACTGCGCCAGCGCATCGGCCTTCATCGCCCGGTTCGGGATGGTGTGGAAGACATTGGCGCGGCAGTCGCTGACCCGCAGCCGGTCATCCTCGGCCCGGGCGTTCAGGATCACCGCATCCTTCATCTCCGGCAGGTCGGCCAGCTGCAGAAGCCGGTCGGCCGGCAGGTCGGCGACGACCAGCTTGATGCCCTTGCCGGCGAGGGCCGCGCCGGCGCCGGCCAGGTCGCCGCCGGCCGGGACCACGGTCTCGTCCAGCTTGAAGTCCTGGCCGAGGAAGCGGCCGGTGGTCTGGTTGTCGACGATGGCGAGGCGGGCGCCGGCCAGCCCCTTGTCCTTCGCCACC
>NZ_JANX01000122.1 GCF_000767795.1 Inquilinus limosus MP06
GTGGCGACCGTGGTCGGCGCCTGCTTGCGGCCGAGATCCTGCAGCACCAGCCGGTCCTGGTTCGGGATGTCGATGCCGCCCGGCTGCTCCGGCCGGGTGCGGAACTCGGTACGGTCGGCGCGGATGATCGGCACCCCGCCCTCCATCGTCACCGAGCCGCTGGAGGTGTAGGTCGAGATCAGGATGCCGGCGAACAGGATGACCACGACCAGGATCACCCCGGCCGTGACGATGATGCGCCAGGGCGGCGAGGCCGGAGCCTGCCGGAGCTGGACCGTCGCATGAAGCGGGGAAGCATGCAGGGGGCCGGCCGTCATGGGCAGCGCCGACGGTGCTTCCACCCACTGTCCGTCCGGTTCGAGTCGCAGTTGCGTGGCGGTGTCGACCATACTATCCCCCGACTGATTCGGAATCGTAACCCGAATCGGAGAATCGGGCGATAAGAAATTGATTCAGCGATGAATCAATCTCGCGGGAACGACCGTCCCCTATCGCCGCACAGTCCCGGGCAACCCGGAAGGCGTTGCCATCTCCCGCGGCTGGGGTCAAGCCCCGGCTGCAATCCCACCGAGGATGGAGCCCTTCAGAGTTCCAAACACCGTCATTGCGAGCACAGCGAAGCAATCCAGGGGCCGCTCGCACCGGCCCCTGGATTGCTTCGTCGACTTCGCCTCCTCGCAATGACGGCGCAGGGCGGGTGCTATGAAACAGGCCTCGGAAAGCGAGCCGAAGCGGTCAGATCGGCCTGTCCAGCACGAACAGCCGCTGGTGCTCCAGCAGGGCGTAGCGGTCGGTCATGCCGGCGATGTAGTCCGCCACCAGCCGCGGCAGGCCGGCCGGGCCCGCCGCCTCGGCCTGGCGGCGCCAGTCGGTCGGCAGGGTGTTCGGCTCGGCCGTGAACAGGCCGAACAGATCGCGCACCACGCGGCGCGCCTTGCTGGTCTCGCGGTTGACCAGATAGTGCCGATAGACCTCGCGGAACATGAAGCTGCGCACGACGCCGAGATCGGCCGCGACCGGGTCGGAGAAGGCGATCACCGGCAGCGGCGCCGCCCGGATCGCCTCGACCGAGGCGGGCGCCAGCTCCGCCAGCCGGCGGCGCGATTCCGCCAGCAGGTCGGTGACCATCTGGTCGATCACCCGTCGCACGGTCTCGTGGATCAGCCGGCGGCGCGGCAGGCCGGGATGGCGTGCCTCGACCTCGGCCAGCACCGGTCCGACCAGCGGCAGGCGGCGCAGCGCATCGACATCCAAGAGGCCGGCCCGGACCGCGTCGTCGATGTCGTGGTTGGTATAGGCGATGTCGTCGGCCAGCGCCGCCACCTGTGCCTCCGGCCCCGGCTGGGAGGCGAGGTCGAGGTCCCAGGCGGCGCGGAAGGCGTCGATCGTCGCCGGCAGCGCCCCGCCCGGCGGCAGCGGCAGCAGCGGACCGTTGTGCTTGACCACGCCCTCCAGCGTCTCCCAGGTCAGGTTCAGCCCGTCGAAATCGGCGTAGCGCCGCTCCAGCGCCGTCAGGATGCGCAGCGTCTGGTCGTTGTGGTGGAAGCCGCCATGGCCGGCCATGGCGGCATGCAGCGCATCCTCGCCGGCATGGCCGAAGGGGGTGTGGCCCAGGTCGTGCGCCAGCGCCACCGCCTCGCCCAGATCCTCGTCCAGCCCCAGCGCCCGGCAGGCGGTGCGGGCGATCTGCGCCACCTCGAGCGTGTGGGTCAGCCGGGTCCGGTAGTAGTCGCCCTCGTGATAGATGAAGACCTGGGTCTTGTACTGCAGCTTGCGGAAGGCCGAGGAATGAACGATGCGGTCGCGGTCGCGCTGGAAGGGCGAGCGCATGCCGCTGTCCGGCTCGGCATGAAGCCGGCCGCGGCTGCGGTCCGGATCGGTGGCGTAAGCAGCGGTCATCGCAGGCCAAGCTAGCCACCCTGCGCGGGGCTGGCAATCGCGGCGGGTGCTTTGCAGACGGCGTCCGGCTGCCTACATTGGAGGGGACCGGTTTCGACCGACCGTTTTGACCGATGGATCTGTCATGCCCGACGATGGCCGCATCCTGAGCCTGACCGAAAGCGCCGCCCGGCGGATCGCCGAGTTGCGGAAGGCCGAGCACAACGAGGCGCTGATGCTGCGCATCGCCGTCTCCGGCGGCGGCTGCTCCGGCTTTCAGTACGGCTTCAGCTTCGACGACACGGTCAAGGACGACGACCTGACCTTCCGGCGCGACGACGTGACCGTGGTGGTCGACGACATGTCGCTGGACCTCCTGGCCGGCGCCGAGATCGACTATGTCGAGGAACTGATCGGCGCGTCCTTCCAGGTGAAGAACCCGAACGCCTCCTCCTCTTGCGGCTGCGGCACTTCCTTCGCAATCTGAGCGGCCTTGCCCGCCGGAGTCGGAGGGCCTAGCCCCGGAGGACAGCCATGCGCCCCACCCTGCCCCATCGCCTGCCGGTTCCCGGGGCGGAGGGCTGAGGCATGCGCATCGCCACCTGGAACGTCAATTCGGTCAAGGCCCGGCTGTCGAACGTGCTGGACTGGCTGCGCAGCGCCGAGCCCGACGTGGCGGTGCTGCAGGAGATCAAATGCGAGACCGAGGCCTTCCCGCGCTTCGAGTTCGAGGCGCTGGGCTACCGGCTGCTGGTGCACGGCCAGAAGAGCTATAACGGCGTCGCCCTGATTTCGAAGCACCCGATCGAGGATCCGATGACCGGGCTGGAGGGCGACGGCGGCGATGTCCAGGCTCGCTATGTCGAGGGCACGGTCAAGGGCGTCCGGGTCTGCGGCCTGTACCTGCCGAACGGCAACCCGGCCGGCACCGAGAAATACGACTACAAGCTGGCCTGGATGGACCGGCTGCACCGCCGGGCCGGGACGCTGCTGGCCGCGGGCCGGCCCTTCGTCATGGGCGGCGACTTCAACGTCATCCCCGAGGAGCGCGACGCCGCCGACCCGCATGCCTGGGTGGGCGATGCGCTGTTCCTGCTGGAAACGCGGCGTCGCTACCGGGCGCTGACCCATCTCGGCCTGACCGATTCGTGGCGGGCGCTGAACCCGACCGCGACCGGCTACAGCTTCTGGGACTATCAGGGCCAGGCCTGGCAGGCCGACAACGGCATCCGCATCGACCATCTCCTGGCCAGCCCCGAGCTGGCCGACCGGCTCGAAACCTGCATCATCGACCGCGAGCCGCGCGGCCGCGACAAGGCTTCGGACCATACGCCGGTGGTCGCGACCATTTCGGAGTAGGCGAAATCACCGGACCCGATGAATCCGGTCCGGTGATCATACGAATTCCCTCATAATGCGGCGAAAACCCCGCATATAGTATGGGTGGGCCATACCACCCAGGCGCCGCCCTGCCGGCAGGCGCCGCGGACGACAGGGAGTTCTGAAGCAGGAATGTCGCTCGTCGTCATCTTGGATGACCGGCCCACCAACCGGAACATCTTCTCCAGGCTCGCCGCCTCGCTCGAAAGCCAGGTGACGGTGCAGGCGTTCGGCGACCCGCTGGAGGCGCTGGACTGGCTGGCGGGCCACACACCGGACCTGGTGATCGCCGACTACAAGATGCCGAACCTGGACGGCGCGGAGTTCACCCGCCGGCTGCGCGGCAACCCGCATGTCGCCGACGTGCCGGTGATCGTCATCACCGCCTATGACGACCGCAGCTTCCGGCTGCAGGCGCTGGAGGCCGGCGCCACCGATTTCCTGCAGAGCCCGGTCGACCATCACGAGTTCGTGACCCGGGCCCGCAACCTGCTGCGGCTCCGTCGCCAGCAGCAGCGGGTCAAGCGCCGCGCCGCGACGCTGGAGCGCGAGCTGGAGCGCACCCGGCGCAGCCAGGAGGAGGCGCTGCGCAGCAGCCGCGACGCGCTGGCCCAGGTGATCGACACGCTGCCGGCGATGATCAGCGCCGCCGACCGCGACGGCCGCTGCGTCTTCGTCAACGCCTATCAGGCGGCGATCAGCGGCTCGACCACCGCCGCGCTGGTCGGCGAGGACGTCGCCGCCGTGTTCGGGGCGGAGCGTGGCGCGCGCAGCCGGCAGATGGACCAGCTGGTCTTCGCCTCCGGTGAGCCGCTGCCGAGCTATGAGGAGGTGGTCGAGCGCAGCGGCGTGCGCCAGGTGTTCCTGACCAGCAAGGCGCCGCTGCGGGACGCCGCGAACCAGGTCGAGAGCGTGCTGACCACGGCGCTCGACATCACCGACCGCAAGCTGGCCGAGGAGCATCTGCACCACCTGGCCAACCACGACGCGCTGACCGACCTGCCCAACCGGGTGCATCTCCTGAACCGCATCCGCCGGATCCTGGGCCGCGACCCCGACGCGCCCTTCGCCCTGCACTTCCTGGACCTCGACCGCTTCAAGTCGATCAACGACGCGCTGGGCCACCATTTCGGCGACCAGATCCTGCAGGAGGTGGCGCGGCGGCTGAGCCTGACGGCGCGGCCGGGAGACATCGTCGCCCGGCTGGGCGGCGACGAGTTCGCGGTGCTGCAGTTCGGCCTGGCTCGCGGCGAGGACGCGGCCGCGGCGGCGGCGCAGATCCTGCAGGAGATCGCCCGGCCGCACATCCGCAACGACAGCACCGTGTCGCTGACCGCGAGCATCGGCATCACCTTGCATCCCCGCGACGGGAACGATCCCGACCAGCTGTTCCGCAACGCCGATCTCGCCATGTACCGGGCCAAGGCCGACGGGCCGGGCGAGTACCGCTTCTTCGCCACCGAGCTGAACGCCAGCATCCAGGACGCGGTGGTGTTGGAGACCGAGCTGCGGGCGGCGGTCGAGGCCGACCAGTTCGTGCTGCACTACCAGCCGCAGGTCGACCTGCACAGCGGCCGGATCGTCGCCGCCGAGGCGCTGATGCGCTGGCAGCACCCGACCCGCGGCCTGCTGCTGCCGGCGCAATTCCTGCCGGCGGCGGAGGAGACCGGGCTGATCATCGCCATGAACACCTGGGCGCTGCGCGAGGCCTGCATGCAGGCCGCGGCCTGGGCCCGCGACGGGCTGGCGCTGCGCGTCGGCGTCAACCTGACCTCGCTGCAGTTCCGCAAGCAGGATATCGGGCGGCTGATCCGGCAGACGCTGGAGGACAGCGGCCTCGCGGCCTCGGCGCTGGAGCTGGAGCTGACCGAGGGCGTGCTGATGCAGAACGCGGAATCGGCGGCCAGCAAGATCCAGGAGTTGCGCGGCCTCGGCGTCCGCTTCGCCATCGATGATTTCGGCACCGGCTATTCCTCGCTGAATTACCTCAAGATCTTCCCGGTCAACCGGCTGAAGATCGACCGCAGCTTCATCCGCAACCTGGAGACCAGCCCGGGGGATGCGGCTATCGTGCGGGCGATCACCAATCTCGGCCATGATCTCGGCCTGGACGTCACCGCCGAAGGGGTGGAAACTCCCGAGCAGCTCGAGACGGTCCGCATGCTGGGTTGCGATGAGGTTCAGGGATTTCACTTCGCCAGGCCGATGCCGGACGACCAGCTGCGGGATTTCGTGCGCGGCTGGCCTGCGGATCGACGGGTTTCATAGCGCCTCGATCAGGGTTTGACGGTTCGGTTTGCCCGGCCGGCACGGTCGTGCCGCCGGGACGGAGTGCTTGCGCGGATGACCGAAAAGAGAGAACAGGCGAGGCCGGGATCCTGGCCCGGGCGCATCGCGCAGTGCCTCCGGACCCGTCCGGACAGCGAGCACGAGATGCGGTTCAACGGCACCGGCCTGTCGACCCTGACCGCAATCTACCTGGCCGCCAGCGGCCAGTTCGCCGCCGGAGAGCTGGCCGTCTATATCGGCTATACCGGCTTCTGCCTGCTGATCTTCGCCCACATCCTGCTCCGGCCGCAGTCCAGCCACACGCGCCGGAGCATCGCCATGATCGGCGACTTCACCGTGGTGCTGAGCGAAATGCTGATCCGGGGGGAGGGCACGGCCTTCCTGTTCCCCCTTTTCATCTGGATCATTCTCGGCAACGGCTTCCGCTTCGGTATCCGCTATCTCGTCGCGGCGACAGCGGGAGGCCTCATGGCCTTCGGCACGGTCATCGCCGCGACGCCGTTCTGGCGGTCGCAGCCGTCGCTTTCGGCGGGACTGCTGGGCGGGCTGTGCCTGGTCGCGCTCGCCGCAGCACCGTTGATCCGCGGGCTATCGCGGGCCAAGCGGCAGGCCGAGACGGCCAGCCGCGAGAAAGCCGTCCTCCTGGCCAATGTCGGGCATGAGCTGCGCACGCCGCTGACCGCCATCCTCGGCTCCGGATCGGTGCTGCAGGACACCAGGCTCGATCCGGCGCAGCGCGAGATGACGCGGAAGGTGGTGTCGGCGGGCCAGCGCCTGCTGACTCTGGCCGACGACATCTCCGCCGCCTCGGGGGCCGGGAGCCCCGATTCCCGCTCGCCCGGCCGCGGATCGGATGCCGATCGGGCATAGCGCGGCCAATCTGGCCTGGACGCGACCGCAGAAGGAGAGGAAAATCACCGACGGCTCAAGGACTCCGCAAGGCGATCTGTGACGAGGTTCAGAGGTTTCATTTCCTCAGATTGATATCGAACGACCAGCGGAAGAGACGTCCCGGGGATCGGCCGGCCGGCCGGCAGGTCTTTTGCCATCCCGCCCGGTGTTCGGTATGGTCCCTGCCGGCAAGACGGCGCCGTCGGGCTGGAGTGGTTTTTGGGGATGACCGATAGAAAGCCGCAAGTGGGACCAAAATCCCTGATCGCGCGCATCGTGCGGTGCCTCCGGGCCCGTCCGGACAGCGAGCATGAAATGCGGTTCAACGCTCTGGGCTTCGGCACCGCGATCCTGATCTATCTGCTGGCGACGAGCGGCGGCGACCGGCTCATCCTCGCCGTCCCGCCAGCCTATCTCGCCATCAACCTCGCCGTGCTCGGCCATATCCTACGGTATCCGGGCATCTGCCGGCCGCGGAGGATCTTCTCCATCGTCAGCGATGTCACCGCCTTGTCCTGCGTCATGCATATCGGCGGCGAGACCACGGCCATTCTGTTCCCGCTCTACGTCTGGGTCATCCTTGGCAACGGATTCCGATTCGGGCTCGGCTTCCTGGCCCTGGCCACGGCCGCCGGCCTCGCCTCGTTCGGCGCCGTGTCGGCGACGACGCCGTTCTGGAGCGCGCACGCCGCCCTGACCGCCGGCCTGTTCGGCGCGATGCAGCTGGTACCGCTCGGCGCCATGCCCCTGATCCGCAGGCTGTCTCGGGACAAGCACAAGGCCGAGGCGGAGGACCGCGAGAAGGGCGTCCTGCTGGCCGGCATGAGCCACGAGTTGCGGACGCCGCTGACCGCCATCATCGGCACCGGATCGGTGCTGCAGGACACCAGGCTGAGCCCCGCGCAGCAGGAGATGGCGCGGCGGATGGTGTCGGCCGGCCAGAGACTGCTGAAGCTGATCGAGGACCTGCCCGAGGGCGCCGGCCCGGGACGCCCCGGACGCAGTGGCGATCGATGACCGGCAACCCACCACAGACGAGGCCCGTGTCCCTGGCCGGACGCATCGTGCAGCGCTTCCGGAACCGACCGGACAGCGAGCACGAGATGCGGCTCAACGGCATCGTCTTCGCCCTGGCCATCTTGGCCTATGTCCTGGTGACCGGGCATTACGACCTGGAGGCGGTCGCCGTCCTCGCCGGCTACATCGCGTCCAATATCGCCATCCTGTGCCATATCGCCGTGCATCCGACGGTGTGCCGCCCCCGCCGGATCATCGCCATCCTGGTCGATTTCGGCGCCATGTTCTGGGAGATGCAGATCGGCGGCGAGGCCACGACGATCCTGTTCCCGATCTATCTCTGGGTCATCTTCGGCAACGGCTTCCGCTTCGGCATCGGATTCCTCGCGATCGCCACCGCGGGGGGCCTGGCCTCGTTCGGCGCGGTCGTGGCGACGACCGGGTTCTGGCGCGAGCACGGAGCCCTGTCGGCCGGCCTGCTGGGCGGCATGGTGCTGCTGCCGGCCTACGCCGCCACGCTGATCCGCAAGCTGTCTCGGGCCAAGCAGCAGGCCGAGGAGGCGAGCCAGGCGAAAAGCATGTTCCTCGCCAGCGTCAGCCACGAGCTGCGGACGCCGCTGACCGCCATCATCGGCATGGGGTCGCTGCTGCGCGATACCAGGCTGAACCCGTCGCAGCAGGAGATGACTCAGACCGTCATCTCGGCCGGCCAGCAGCTGCTGACACTGATCAACGATATCCTCGACTTCTCCCGAATCGAAGCCGGACAGATGACAGTGCAGGTCGCCGATTTCGACCTGCCGTCGGTGCTGGCGGAGATGCGGGCGATGGTCCTGACCGAGGCGAAAGCCAAGGACCTGCCGCCTCGCCATCCACATCGACCATCGCGTGCCGCTGCGGCTGCGAGGCAGCGAACGGCATCTCAAGGAGATCGTCCTCAACCTGCTCGGCAACGCGGTCAAATTCACCGAGGCCGGCAGCGTGGTGATCGTGGTCCGACCCATGGCGGAAGCCGGCGACCGCACGCCGCTGCGCTTCGAGGTCTCCGACACCGGGATCGGCATCGCGCCGGAGGCCTCCGCCCATATCTTCGAAAGCTTCCGGCAGGCCGACGCCTCGATCATGGACCGGTTCGGCGGCACCGGGCTGGGCCTGGCCATCTGCAGACGGCTGGTCACCCTGCTCGGCGGCGAGATCGGCGTCGACAGCACGCCGGGCGTCGGCAGCACCTTCTGGTTCACGCTGGCCTTCGACCGGGCGGCCGAAGCCGGGCCGCAGCCCGCCATCGAGCCGGTCCCCAATCTCGGCATCGTCGCCGCGGACGCGGCGCTGATCGGTCGGCTGATGCCGCTGCTGACGCCGGCCGCCAGCACGGTCGAGACTTTCGGCTCGGTCGACGCCATGCTGGCCTGGGGGCCCCTGCGATCCGCCGAAGCGGCCGCAGTCCTGGTCGTGGATAGGGCCGCGCTGCCGGGCGATCCGGTCCGGCGAGCGCCGGTTCTTGCCGCGATCCGCTCGGCATCGGCCGTACGCCCGATCCTGCTCGCCGATCCCGCCGCGGGGGAGGAGATACCGCGCGACCTGGCCGAGGTCTTCGTCACCGCGATTCCCGCGACGTCGGATGCCCGCGCCGTCGGCGCCGCCCTGCGCATCGCGCGGGCCGGGCGCCCGCAGGGCAAGCCGAAGCCCGCTTCCGTCCACAGCGACCCCGCGACGGGGCGCAGCCTGTCCGTCCTGGTCGCGGACGACAACCGCATCAACCAGAAGGTCCTGCGCGAGATCCTGGTGCGAGCCGGCCATCAGGTCCAACTGGCAGCGAATGGCGAAGAGGCTCTCGACGCGCTCGACGTGACGACCTTCGACGTCGTCCTGATGGACATCAACATGCCGGTGATGAACGGCATCGAGGCCACGAAGCTGTTCCGCTTCACCGCGCTGGACCGGCCGCATGTGCCGATCATCGCCCTGACCGCCGATGCTACCCCGGGTGTCGCGGAGCGCTGCACCGAGGCCGGCATGGACGCCTGCCTGACCAAGCCGATCGAGCCGGAGCAGCTGTTCGCCGCGATCGACGATGTACTGGGGGTTGATGTCGCCCCGGTGCCGCAACCGCTGCCGGACAACGTCACGACGCTGCCGCAGGCCGGCCCCGCCGCCGTCGACATGCGCGTCATCGATCGCCTGGAAGCGCTGGGTGGCAACGAGTTCCTGGTGGAGCTGATCGGCGATTTCCTGGCGGATATCGAGACGATCGCCGAGGATATGAGGATCTCGGTGCAGAAAGGCGACGCCGTGCTGTTCCGGGCAAACGCCCATGCCCTGCGCAGCGCCACTGCGAACATCGGCGCGCGCGGCCTGTCCGATCTCTGCCAGGACTGGCAGGGCATCAGCGAGGCGGATCTCGCCCGCAACGGCCAGACCTATCTGCGGCGTCTGGCGGCCGAAATGGAGCGCCTGCGCCCGATCCTGCTGCGGCGGCGCGGCGCTGCGGCCCGGCCGGCGCGGAACGTCTGACCAGGGCCGGGAAAATGAGGCGACCGGCTCCCCTGCCCGTCGCCTCAGCTGCCCCTCGGATCACGAGATCTGACGTCACTCTGCCGCGATCGGCATGATCGCGGCACGCCGACGATCCTGCGCCGCGGTCAGGCGCGCCATCTTGCGTAGGTCGGATTCACCTAGGCCGAGGCAGGCGTCGGCCCAGATGTCGACCACGTCCCGCAATTCGCCCAGCGTGATCGGGTTGACCCGACGTCGGGCCTGGATCAGGGCGCGATGCGCATTGTATTTGCGCCCGTGCTCGGCGACGTATTCGCGCACCGTCTCGGCGCCCTTGCCATCCTCGGCGAGCACGTCGACGATGCCCATCTCGTGCAGCTCCTCCGCAGTGTAGATCCGCCCGCTGGTGATCATCTTCTCGGTGACCACCGCGCCGACGCGGCGGGACAGGAAGCTGTACGCCCCCATGCCCGGAAACAGGTTGAACAGGATCTCCGGCAGACCCATCTTGGCGCTCCGCTCGGCCACGATCATGTCGAGCGACAAGGCGCATTCGAAGCCGCCACCCAGCGCATCGCCCTGGACCAGGCCCATGGTGATGATCGGGGCGCCGAAGGCGATGTAGTTGCGGTAGATCGGCTCGATCGCGGCATGGGCGTAGCGGCGCAGCGCGGCGCGGTCCCCGACCCGGATCTTCTCGATGAACAGGCCCAGATCGCCGCCCATGCTGTAGATGCCCGGCAGGCCCGAGGCGAAGACGAAATAACGGACCGGCGGCTCCTCATCCGCCCGCTCGACGAACATGCGCTGGATCGAGAGCTGCATGTCGGTGATATCCTGCAACAGCCCCGGCGTGAAGCTCGGCCGCCCCTCCGGCTGCATGAAGCACCAATAGGTTCGGTCGGCCGGGTCGAGCTCGACCTTCAGGTTGCGGTAGTGGCTGCGGGCAACCTCGATATGGGCGGGCTCCCGCTCCCTGGAAATGTTGGACGGACGCCCGAAGACCGGCGACAGCGGCTGGGCGGGTTCTGGAATGGCGATGCTGGGGTTCATCTCGTGCTCCTTCGGTTGATGCCGCCCGCATCAAGCCTGTTCGTCGGCACGGGAGGTCTTCTTCTGCGGAGCGGCAGATCATTGTGTGCAATTCTATCTTCTTTGGCCACTCGGGACGCATTATTTGCCCGAGTTAGAGTGAATTTTCGAAAATTATAAGGCAATATCGACAACAATACTCATAAAGCAGTATGCAACCTCGTTCGCATTGTCACCTGGGGGTAGAATCCAAACCTCCGGCTGTAGGAGGCCCGCGCCCATCCGATCAGGCTGCCGTGCGGACCGGCGGCAGACGGCGCAGGCTGTCCTCGATGAAGCCGACCAGCGTGGCCTTGACCTCGCGCCGGCCCGTGCCCTCGCCGAACACGGCCAGCTCGACCTCGCCCAGATCGGGGAATCCCATCGCCGGCGTCAGCCGCTCGACATCCTCGGGCAGCGCGCTCTCGACCGTCACGGCGACGCCGAGGCCGGCACGGGCGGCGGCGATCACGCCCATCACGCTCTCGCTGGTGTACAGCACCCGCCAGCCCTGCCCCCGCGCCTTCAGCGCCTCCAGCGTCCGGCTGCGGAACACGCAGGGCGGCGGCAGGGCGCACAGCGGCAGCGGCTCGCCCGGCGGCAGCTCCAGCCCCGGCGCGCGCAGCCAGGCCAGGCGCTCGCGATGGATCACCCGGCCGCGGGTCACCCCGTCGTCCCGCTTGGCGATGACCAGGTCCAGCTCGTGCCGGTCGAAGGCGTCGATCAGCCCGCTGCTCATGCCGACCCGGACCTCGATATGCACGCGCGGGTACACCCGGGCGAAGCGCGACAGCACCCCGGGCAGGTGCTGCGGCACGAAATACTCGGCGATGCCCAGGCGGATCTCGCCCTCCGCTCCCGGCTCGGCAAAGCGCCGCACCGTCTCGTCGTTCAGCTCCAAGAGGCGCCGGGCATAGCCCAGCAGCAGCTCGCCGTCGCGGGTCAGGGCCAGCGACCGGCTGGTGCGCTCGAACAGCTGGCGGCCTAGCTGCGCCTCCAGCCGCTTGATCTTGACGCTGACCGCCGACTGGGTGCGGCCGAGGCGGCCGCCCGCGGCGGTGAATCCGCCGGCGTCGACGATGGCGGTGAAGGCGCGCAGCGCGTCGATGTCGAGATCGGGCAGGCTCATTCCATCCATTAAGGATCGCGATTGCAGAAATCTCAACTATTCATTTTCGCGATCGATGCCGCTGCCTCATCTTCACCGCGAAGCCTTGGGGCGAACCCTTCGGGAGATGAGGATCATGAAAGCCATCGGCTATGTCGACAGCCTGCCGATCGAGGATGAGCGGTCGCTGGTCGAGTTCGAGACGCCGACGCCCGTTCCGGGCCCGCACGACCTGCTGGTGAGGATCGAGGCGGTGTCGGTCAACCCGGTCGACACCAAGGTGCGGATGCGCCGCCAGGGCACCGCCGAGGCGCCGGTGATCCTGGGCTGGGACGCCGCCGGCACCGTGGCCGCGGTCGGCGCGACCGTGACCCTGTTCCGGCCGGGCGACGCGGTCTACTACGCCGGCGACCTGACCCGGCCCGGCACCAATGCCGAATACGGGCTGGTGGATGAGCGCATCGCCGGCCGCAAGCCGGAAAGCCTGTCCTTCGCCCAGGCCGCGGCGCTGCCGCTGACCGCGATCACCGCCTGGGAGGCGCTGTTCGACCGCTTCCGCCTGCCGGTCGGCAAGGCGCCGACCGACGACGCGATCCTGATCGTCGGCGCGGCCGGCGGGGTCGGGTCGATCGCGGTGCAGCTGGCCCGGCGCCTGACCGGCCTGACCGTGATCGGCACCGCCTCGCGGCCGGAAAGCCAGTCCTGGGTCGCCGGGCTGGGCGCCGATGCCGTGATCGACCATACGAAGCCGCTGGCGGCGGAGCTGGCGCGGATCGGCCGGCCGCAGGTGCGCTACATCCTGTCGCTGACCCACACCGACAGGCACTGGGATGAGATCGCCGCCGCGCTGGCGCCGCAGGGCGAGATCTGCTTCATCGACGACCCCGAGGCCCTGGACATCATGAAGATCAAGGGCAAGGCCGGGGCGGTGCATATCGAGTTCATGTTCGCCCGGTCGATGCACCGGACGCCGGACATGGTGCAGCAGCACAAGCTGCTGACCGAGGTGGCCGGGCTGGTCGATGCCGGCCTCGTGAAGACCACGCTGGGCGAGGTGGTGGGTCCGATCACCGCCGCCAATCTGCGGAAGGCGCACGCACTGATCGAGAACGGTAGGACTGTGGGGAAGCTGGTGCTGGCGGGGTTCTAGGCGGAAGGAACGAGGGAGCGGCTATCGCGTTGCCGCTCCCGCCCGGCGGAAATCTTCAGAACGTTCCTCACCGTCATTGCGGAGGCGAAGCCGACGAAGCAATCCAGGGGCCGGTGCGCGCCGCTCCTGGATTGCTTTGCTGCGCTCGCGATGACGGTTC
>NZ_JANX01000123.1 GCF_000767795.1 Inquilinus limosus MP06
GGATTCCGCACCACTCTCCATGGAACATATCATGAACAAGAATGTCGATTAATGCAACGCCTGTTTAATTCTATCAATAATTCAAAGCACTTATGAGCAACGACGCCCTTGTCGAAATCGTGACAGCGCACCTGATTTCGGTCCGGCATGACCGGCGGCACCACAACCGTGGCTCGACCGCGAAATTCATGCACTGTCACCGAATTCCCTGACGATTTAGAAACTCGCCCCGGCTTCCAGAAGGGACCAAGATCTCTGAGCGGTCGCTTCGGCATAGTTCGCTTGTCGATCCTTGACGCCGGGAGGTGTCGCCGCCGGTCTCGAACCGGATCCCGGCTTCAGGCGCCCGCCGTCCCGCCGCGGCCTCGTCAGATCATGAACAGCAGCGCCGTCACGGGCTTGCCGCCGAGCTCTCCTGTCCACTTGAAGGACTGTGGAAAGGGGCCGACATACCCGCCATCGGCATCGCTATTCCCATTAAAGGCGACGAACGCATAGACCGGCAGCTGCGAAATCGCATTGTCGGTACTTTTCACCGCAGACAAGAAACTTTGAATATCCTGCGCCATCATGGCGAGCGTGGAACAGGTAAAATCAAAGGTGTTCTGATCCATGATCCGACCTCCGCTGCTGACAACAAAGATTTCCTACGGGCTGACAACTGCGATTTCAATATTACGATTTATAGATCAATTTGAGTTCAATTCTCGTACAATTTGGCAGTGCGCGACCGCGTGATCCGCGCATCGCAGTCAGACCGGCTCGGCCCGCCATGGCCAAGGCCGCCACCTGCCGTCGAAGACCCATGCCGCCATCGACGCCCTGGCGGCTCGGCGGCCGGGATGCTGGAGGCCTGGTGAGCAGTCACGCCTCGCGCCGCCACGGCTCTCTGTGCCCAGCGACGAATTCGGAGAATCTTGAGATAAATTCCGCCATTTGACCAGGAATTACTCTCGATATATTTCGTCTTTTATTTCTTTTTTTGGAGGATGGGCAAATGCTCGACGACAGCGCTGCCTGGGATGCTTATTGCCAGCAATACGCCGCCAAATCGGCAACAGCCCAAGATTTCTACAACAACGCGAAGAACGACGTCCAAAACTGGCAGAATGCGAGGTTCATCCTGTACGTCTATCCTGCCGGAGGCGCCGAGCATGGGTTCATCAAGGATTGGTCGGATGACGACGTGGTCCTGTGGTCGTGGACGGGACACCTGAACAGCGGCCTCTCGGTCACGGCCGACCTCTACATCCAATAGATCAAGCCGGCCCATTCCGAGGC
Organism: Inquilinus limosus MP06; assembly: GCF_000767795.1. Classification (GTDB taxonomy): domain Bacteria; phylum Pseudomonadota; class Alphaproteobacteria; order DSM-16000; family Inquilinaceae; genus Inquilinus; species Inquilinus limosus_E. Next base: position 1,282 of record NZ_JANX01000123.1, read on the forward strand.
CGTCATCGCGATCCCGGTCTTTGCCGGGATCGCGATGTGGCGGGTCAGGCCTCGCTCGGCTTCGCCTCCCCTGCCCCTTCGGCGTGGTGGTCGGCCGCGAGCACCATGTAGACGGCCGGCACCACGAACAGGGTGAAGATCGTGCCGATGGTCAGGCCGCTGGCGATCACCAACCCCATGTTGAAGCGCGACACCGCGCCGGCGCCGGTCGCCAGGATCAGCGGCACCACGCCCAGCACCATGGCGCCCGTGGTCATCAGGATCGGCCGCAGCCGGATCGAGGCCGCGCCCTCGATCGCCTCGCGCTTGCTGCGGCCCGCCTGCTGCAGGCCGTTGGCGACCTCGACGATCAGGATGCCGTGCTTGCTGATCAGCCCCATCAGCGTCACGAGGCCGACCTGGGTGTAGATGTTCATCGTCGCGCCGCCGACGCCGACGCTGATGAAGGCCAGCGCGCCGGCGATCGACATCGGCACCGAGACCAGGATGATCAGCGGGTCGCGGAAGCTGTTGAACTGGGCCGACAGCGCCAGGAAGATGATGATCAGCGCCAGCGCGAACATCTGCACCAGGCCGCTCGATTCCTGCACCGCCTGGCGCGACTGGCCGCCATAGTCGACCGTGTAGCCCGGCGGCAGAGTCTTGGCCGCGAGGTCGTTCAGCGCCGCCAGCGCCTGGCCGGTGGAGACGCCCGGCGCCGGCACGCCCGAGATGGTGGCCGAGTTGAGCTGCTGGAAATGCGAGATCGCGCGCGGCGCCGCCTCGGTCTCGATCGTGGCGATCGAAGAGAGCGGGATCTGCGTGCCGTCCACCGCGGTGATCGGGTAGTTCAGGATCTGGTCGGTGGTCAGGCGCGAGATCTGCTGCACCTGCGGGATCACCTGGTACGACCGGCCTTCGATGCTGAAGTAGTTGACATAGCCGCCGCCCAGGATCGCCGCCAGCGCGCTGCCCACATTGTTCATGGTCAGGCCCAGCTGGGCCGCCTTGTCGCGGTCGATCACGATCTGCGCCTGCGGCTTGTCGATCTGCAGGTCGCGAGTCAGGAATACGAACAGGCCGGTCTTCTGCGCCGCCTGCTGGAAGGCGTTGGCGACGTCGTCCAGCTCCCGGAACCCGCCGGTGGTGCCGATCGCGAACTGGATCGGCAGGCCGTTGCTGCCCGGCAGCGGCGCCGGCTGGAAGGCCACGCTCTGGGCCGCGGCGATCTTGGCGAGGTCCTGCTGCAGCAGCGCCTGGATGGTGCCGGCGGTCCGCTCGCGCTCGTCCCAGGGCTTCAGCACCTGCACCGCGATCGAGGTGGAGCTGCTGTCGATGCCCAGCGTGTGGCCGGTCTCGGGGTAGGCCCGCATCGCCTTGGCCACCTGGTCGGAGCTCGACGCCTTCTGGTCCAGCGACGCCTGCGGCGGGTTGGTGGTCATGGCCAGCACCGCGCCCTGGTCCTCGTTCGGTGCCAGCTCGGTCTGCGCGCCGGCATAGAGGAAATAGATGCTGCCCAGCACGATCGCGGCGAAGACCAGCGCCACCGGCACCGTGTTCAGGCTGCCATGCAGCATGCGCTGATACGGCCGGCGGATGCGCTCGAAGCAGCGGTCGATGAAGTCGGTCAGCCGCTCTTCCCAGCCGCTGCGATCCGCCAGATGCGGCTTCAGCAGGCGCGAGCACATCATCGGCGTCAGGGTCAGTGCCACGATCATCGAGACGGTGACGGCGCCGACCAGGGTGAAGGCGAATTCGGTGAACAGCGCGCCGGTCAGCCCGCCCTGGAAGCCGATCGGCACATACACGGCCACCAGCACCACGGTCATGGCGATGATCGGGCCGACCAGCTCGCGCGCCGCGTCGATCGCCGCCTGCAGCGGCTTCGCCCCCTCCTCGATATGGCGGTTGACGTTCTCGACCACGATGATGGCGTCGTCCACCACCAGGCCGATCGCCAGCACCAGCGCCAGCAGGGTCAAGAGGTTGATGGAGAAGCCGAAGATCAGCATCATCGCGAAGGTGCCGACCAGCGACAGCGGGATCGCCACCACCGGGATGAAGACCGAGCGCGGCGATCCCAGGAACAGGAACACCACCAGCACCACGATCACCAGCGCCTCGACCAGGCTGGTCGCGACCTCGGTGATCGAGCTGGTGACGAAGGCGCTGGAATCGTAGATCACGGTGGCGTTCAGCCCGGCCGGCAGCTGCGCCTGGATGCCGGGCAGCGCCGCCTTCACCCCGGCCACGACGTCCAGCAGATTGGCGGTCGGCGCCACCTGGATGCCGACGAAGACGCCGGTGTTGCCGTCGACCGTCGACCGGCTCTCATAGTCCTGGGCGCCGAGCACGACATTGCCGAGATCCTTCAGCCGGATCACGGCGCCGTTCGACTGCTTGACCACCAGGTTCTTGAACGCCTCGACATCGTGCAGGTCGGTCGAGGCGGTCAGCGTGATCTCGGTCATCCGGCCCTTGGTGGTGCCGACGCCGGAGATGTAGTTGTTGTTGCTGAGCGCGGTGTAGACGTCGCTGGCGGTCAGGCCGTAGCCGGCCAGCTTGTCGGGGTCGAGCCAGACGCGCAGCGCGAACACCTTCGGGCCCAAGAGCTCCGCCGTCTGCACCCCCTGCACCGATTGCAGCTTGGGCTGCACCACGCGGGTCAGGTAGTCGGTGATCTGGTTCGCCGCCAGCACGTCGGAGTAGAAGCCGATATACATCGCGTCGATGGTCTGGCCGACCGAGAGCGTGATGGTCGGCTGCTGCGCCGCCGCGGGCAGCTGGTTGATCACCGAATTGACCTTGGTGTTGATCTCGGTCACCGCGGCGTCGGAGTTGTAGTTCAGCCGCAGGTTGACGGTGATGATCGAGGTGCCGCTGGTCGAGGACGACGTCATGTAGTCGATGCCGTTCGCCTGGGCGATGGCATTCTCCAGCGGCGTGGTGATGAAGCCGGCCACCACGTCCGGGTCGGCGCCGTAATAGGTCGTGGTGACGGTGACGACCGCGTTCTCGGTCTTCGGATACTGCCGCACCGCCAGCGAGGCGTAGGACTGGTAGCCGATCACCACGATCAGCGCGCTGACCACCAGCGCCCACACCGGGCGCCGGATGAACATGTCGGTGAAATGCATGGTGCCGGCGCCTTCAGCTCGGGTCCGCCACGGACGGGTTCGGGTCGTTCGGCGGCGTCACCGCGTTGTTGATCGTGACCGGCGACCCGTTCTGCAGCTTCAACTGGCCGGAGGTGACGACGGTGTCGCCCTCCTTCACGCCCTTGGACACGGCGACCTGGTCGCCGCGGCTGCCGGCGGTGGTGACGAAGATCTGCTTCACGGTCTGCGCCGCCCCTTCCCCGCCCACGACATAGGCGATGTCGCCATAGGGGTTGGAGACGATCGCCGTCGTCGGCAGGGTGACGTAGCGCTGCGGCTGGCCGACCGAGACCGCCGCCTTGGCGTACATGCCGGGCAGCAGCAGGTGGTCCGGGTTGGCGAAGCTGGCCCGCACCGTCAGGCTGCGGGTGCTGCTGTCGACCAGCGGGCTGATCGCGGTGATGGTGCCGTCGAAGCCGCGGCCCGGATAGCCGTCCAGCGTCGCCGTCACCGGCTGGCCGACCTTGAGCTTGGCCAGGGCCTGCTGCGGCAGGGTGAAGTCGAGCAGGATCGGGTCCAGCGACTGCAGCGTGACCATGGTGGTGCCGGCGGCGAGATACTGGCCGAGATCGACCTGGCGGGTGCCCAGCCGGCCGGCGAAGGGCGCCTTGACCGTCTTCTTGTCGATCAGCGCCTGCTGTGCCGCCACCTGGGCCTGGGCCTGCTTCAGCGTGGCAAGGTCGCTGTCGACCGTGGCCTGGCTGACGCCCTGGGCCTTCAGCTGCCTCAGGTCGCGGTCATAGGTGACCTGGGCGTTGTCGGCCGCGGCCTGGTACTGGCGCAGCGTGGCGATGTCCTCCTCCGCCCGCAGCTGCACCAGCGGCGCGCCGGCGGCGACGTCCTGGCCGTCCTGGAAGCTGAAGGATTCGACGATGCCGGAGACCTCGGAGGACAGATCGGCGCCGTTCACCGCCCGGAAGCTGCCCACCGCCTCCAGCCGCTCCTGCCAGTCGCTGGAGGTCGCGGTGATGGTCGACACGGTCTGCGGCGGGTTGCTGCGGGCCGCGATCGCCTGCGCGATCATCTGGCTCTTGAAGGCCTGGAACCCGAAGATGCCGCCCAGGATCACGCCGATCACGATCAGCATGACCGTCATGCGGAGGATCAGCGAAGCCGTTCTGCTCTTGGCCATGTCTGTGTCCGTCGATCAATCGGGCAGGCTGGGGGTCGGCTGCTTGCGGCCGGTGGGGACATCCGTGCGGTTCCACCAGCCGCCGCCCAGCGCCTGGTACAGCGCCGCGGTGTCGCTGAGCCGCGCCGCCTGGGCCTGGATCCGGCTGATTCGGGCGTTCAGGAGCGCGGTCTGCGCGGTCAGCACGGTGGTGTAGGTGGTGGCGCCGGCCTGGTACTGGTTGCGGGCGATGGTCAGGCTGCGCTGGGCCGCCTGCTCCGCCGCCAGCTGCGCCTTCAGCGTGTCGGCGTCGTACTGGATCGCGTGCAGCGCGTCGGCCACGTCCTGGAAGGCCGACAGCACGGTGCCGCGATACTGCGCGGCGGCGACGTCGAAGCCGGCCTCGGCCGCGCGCTTGTCGCTCAGCAGCGTGCCGCCGTCGAAGATCGTCTGCACCACCTTGCCGGCGATGCTCCAGGCCACGGTCCCGGGCGAGAACAGGTCGCCGAAGCTGCTGGCGCTGCTGCCGTAGCTGGCGCTGAGCGTGATCTGCGGCAGCATGTTGGCGATGGCGACGCCGATCTTGGCGCTGGCGCTGTGCAGCTGCGATTCCGACGACCGGATGTCCGGCCGCTGCTCCACCAGCTGCGACGGCAGGCTCAGCGGCAGGTCGGCCGGCAGGGTCAGGGACTTCAGCTCGAAATCGTCGCCCGAGATCTCGCTGGGGAAGCGGCCGAGATAGACGGCCAGCTGGTTGCGCTGCTGCGCCAGCTGCTTCTGCAGCGGCGGCAGCAGCGCCTCGTCCTGCGCCACAGTGGCCTGCTGCGCCGCGACATCGGCCTGCGAGATGCCGCCGAGGGCGAATTGCTGCTGCAGGATGCCGAGGAAGGACCGCTCGGTCCGGATGATCTCCTCGGTCGCCGCGATCTGGGCCCTGAGCGAGGCTTCCTGGATCGCCGCCGTCACCACGTTGCTGGCGATGGTCAGGTAGCTGGCCTCGAGCTGGAAGCGCTCGTAATCGGCCGTGGCCTGCAGCGATTCGATGTTGCGCCGGGTGCCGCCCCAGACGTCGAGGTCGTAGGACACGTCCACCGATGCGGTGGTGACGTTGTAGACCGAGGTCACGGTGCGGGTGCCGCCGGTCGCGGTCACGCCGGTGCTGTTGCTCTGCTCCCGCGTGCCGGAGGTCGAGCCGCTGACGGTCGGGAACAGCGCCCCCTGCCCGGCCGCGACATTCTCCTGCGCCTGGCGCAGCGTCGCCTGGGCCGACTGGATGTCGGGGTTGGCCTTCAGCGCCTCGGCCACCAGCCGGTTCAGCGTGTCGGATCGGAACACCCGCCACCAGTCGCCCGGGATGTCCCGTCCGTTCCGGATGGTCTGCGCGCCGCCGCCCGGCACATTGGCCGAGGCGGTCTGCGCCAGCGCGGTTCCGGGCGTGTACTGGCCGACGCCGGGCGCGGCCGGACGCTGGAAGTCGGGGCCGACCGCGCAGCCCGCCAGGATCAGGGCGGTGAGCGATGCGACGCCCCGCAGAAGATGAGTCTTCACGATGATCGTCAGTCTCGGAAACGGGCGGAAACCATCGGGCCGGCCCGGGTGCGTGGGGGGAACACCGGGCCGGCCCGACCGGTCCGTCAGCCGGCGTCGGGCGCCGGGCGCTCGGCCGGAGGGGCGAAGCGCTGGTCCTGCGGACCGGGACCAGGAAGAGGACGGGGCGGCGGCCCCATGCGGCCTTCGGCCTGCTGCAGCAGGGCGATCTGCTCCGGCGTCAGCGTCCGGCGCAGCGTGGCGATCGCGGATTTGAGCCGCTCGGCGGTCTGGGCGCGGTCGATCACAACGTCGGCCAGGCGCTCGGAGCGGCCGAAGGCGTCCGGCTGCCGGTCGCCGTCGGCGGGCGGGCGGGGCGGCGCCATCAGGGCCAGGAGGGCGCTGGTGTAGTCCCGCCAGGCATCGAGCTGGTCGGCGCGGATGCCGGCGATGGTCTCGAGGCCGGCCAGGTCGCGGGCCAGCTTCATCCGGAAGTCCGGGCGGAAGTCCGGGCGGAAGTCCGGGCGGAAGTCGGGGCCGCGGCGCCAGCCCGGGCCCTTGTCGGGCCGGTCCGGACCGAAGCCGTCGGGTGCCGGCGGCGGGGCATCCGGCGCGGCGGCATGGATCGCATTGGCGTTGACCGGGTCGGCCAGGGCGGTGCCGCCCGGGCTCATCACCGTGCCGAGGGTGAGACCGATGACACCGGCCGTCGCAACACCGATGATGGCGACAGTGGATTTCATCGACAGCCTCGCTCCTGTTGCTGTGAACGAGGCGAAGCTAGGACCGCCGTGTTTCTGCCCTTCGTCCGCCCGTTGCCGAATGTGAACTGCCAGAGGAAATTGGTTGCCCAACGTTGCCGGTCGGCCGCCGGCAATACTCCGTTGCAGAAAACCCATCGCCGCCTGTCTTCGGCGCCGTAATGATCACGACAACAGCCTTGGCGACTTTCCGACAGATGCAGACTTCTCCCCATATCCTTGTCGTGGACGACGATCCCGAGATCCGTCGTCTGCTGGGCCGCTATCTCGACGGCCAGAATTTCCGGGTCAGCCTGGCCGCCGACCGGCGCGAATGCGAGGAACGGCTGGCGGCGGGCCGGATCGACCTGCTGGTGCTCGACGTCATGCTGCCGGACGGCTCCGGCCTCGAGATCTGCCGCGAGCTGAGCCGCCGCAAGCCGCACCTGCCGGTGATCCTGCTGACCGCGCTGAAGGAGGATGTCGACCGCATCATCGGCCTCGAGATCGGCGCCGACGACTATCTGGGCAAGCCGTTCAACCCGCGCGAGCTGGTGGCGCGGATTCGCGCCGTGCTGCGGCGGACGGGGGCCGCCATGCCGGATGACGCGCCGCCGCTGGGCCACTACCGCTTCGCCGGCTTCGTCGCCGACCCCGCCACCCGCCGCATCGTCGACGAGGCCGGCGAGGAGGTGATCCTGACCGGCGCCGAGTTCGAGCTGCTGCTGGCCTTCCTGGAACGGCCCGGCCGGGTGCTGTCGCGCGACCAGCTGCTGGACCTGACCCAGGGGCGCGAGGCCGAGCCGCTGGACCGGTCGATCGACGTGCTGGTCAGCCGGCTGCGCCGTAAGCTGGGCGACGGCGGCCGATTCCAGATCTTCAAGACGGTGCGCAACGGCGGCTACCAGCTGGCGGTCGCGGTCGAGCAGTCGAGGGACCCGGCGTGAACACGCTGCGCGCGCGCATCATCCTGCTGCTGGCGGTCGCCATCATCGCCGTGGTCGGCATCGCCAGCTTCGTCGCCCTGCTGCTGCTGCGCGAGCCGTCGCCGACCCGCACCGTCGAACCCTTCGCCCGGCAGATCCGCCTGATCGCCGACCTGGTCGAGAACGGCATCGGCCCGGTCGACAATCCCGGCCGCGCCGCCGATTTCGAGGTGCATCCGACCCCGGCGCCGGGCGAGGTGGACCGCCGGGCCGAATTCCTGCAGGACGCCATGCGGACCGCCGGCGGCGGACTGGAGGTGATCGTCAGCCGGCAGGCGCCGGGCGGGCTGCCGACCCTGTCGGTGCGGATCGACCCCCGGCACTGGCTGTGGCTGCCGATGCCCGACCTGCCGGTGCCGCAGGGCGTGCCGCTGGCCTTCGCCGGCTGGATGCTGCTGCTGGTGCTCGGGGCGATCGGCATCGCCGCGCTGGCCGCCGACCGGGTGGTCCGGCCGCTGGCCCTGCTGGAGGGCACGATCGGCCGGATCGGGTCGGACGGCGCGCTGCCGGAGCTGCCGGAGACCGGCACGGCCGAGATGAAGACCACCGCCCGGGCCCTGAACCGCCTGTCCAGCCGCCTGCGGGCGGCGATGGAAAGCCGGATGCGCCTGGTCGCCGCCGCCGGCCACGACCTGCGCACGCCGATGACCCGGATGCGGCTGCGCGCGGAGTTCCTGCCGGAGGAGGACCGCGACGCCTGGCTGCGCGACCTGGACGAGCTGGACCGCATCGCCGACAGCGCCATCCGGCTGGTGCGCGAGGAGGTCGAGGGCGGCGATGCCGAGCCGCTGCGCCTGGACCGGCTGGTCGAGACCGTCTGCACCGAGCTGGCCGAGCAGTCCCTGCCGGTGACGCTGCTGTGGGCCGACCCGGTCTCGGTCAAGGCCGGGCCGCTGGCGCTGAAGCGGGCGCTGCGCAACCTGGTGATCAACGCCGCCACCCATGGCCGCGGGGCCGAGGTGGCGCTGGACGTGGTCCGGGTCGGGGACGGCGGCGAAGCCCGCATCGTCATCACCGACCATGGGCCCGGCATCCCGCCGGACCTGCTGGCGCAGGTGTTCGAGCCGTTCTTCCGGGTCGACCCGGCGCGGCGCCAGACGGTGCCGGGCGCCGGGCTGGGCCTGGCCATCGCCAAGGAGATCGTCGACCGCAGCGGCGGCCGGATCGAGATCGCCAACCGTCCCGACGGCGGCCTGATCCAGACCGTGACCCTGCCCGCGAAGGACGCCGCGGCGGGGTGAGGCGTTCGGAGCGGCGCCTTCGGAATTCCCCACGCCGTCATTGCGAGCGCAGCGAAGCAATCCAGGGGCCGGTGCGCACCGGCCCCTGGATTGCTTCGTCGGCTTCGCCTCCTCGCAATGACGGCGAGGGATGGCCCCGCCCCTCTCCCCGAGGAGGGGTGAGGGGTGGCGCCGGCCCATCCGCATCCCTGCTCCCGGTCCTTCGCCGCCCTCCCCGCCTCCTCGAGCCGCTAGGATGGGCCGCCCCGACTCGCGCGGGGCGGGAGGAAGCGCCAAGAATGAACCTGACCCCGTCCGAGACCCACACCATCGTGCTCGGCGCCCTGCTGGCGCTGTTCCTGTCGGCGCTGGACCAGACCATCGTCGCCACCGCCCTGCCCTCGATCGGGCGCGAGCTGGGCGATTTCGAGCTGATCTCCTGGGTCGTCACCGCCTATCTGCTGACATCGACCTGCGCCACGCCGATCCTCGGCAAGCTCAGCGACCTGTACGGCCGCCGGCTGATGCTGCTGGGCTGCCTGGTCGTCTTCCTGGCGGCCTCGGCGCTGTGCGCCCTGTCGACCTCGATGACCATGCTGATCGCGTCCCGCGCCCTGCAGGGGCTGGGCGGCGGCGGGCTGCTGACCCTGGCCCAGACGGTGATCGCCGATGTCGTGGCGCCGCGGGAACGCGGCCGCTACGCCGCCTATTTCGCCACGGTCTGGGCCGGCTCCGCCCTGATCGGCCCGACCCTGGGCGGCGTCCTCACGCAGTATGCCGGCTGGCCCTGGATCTTCTGGATCAACCTGCCGCTGGGCCTGCTGGCGCTCGGCATCGTCGACCGGGCGCTGCGCAAGCTGCCGGTGCCGCGGGTCAAGGCGCGGATCGATTTCGTCTCGATCGCCCTCCTCACCCTCGGCACCGTCGCCCTGCTGCTCGGCCTGTCCTGGGGGGGCACCGCCTTCCCCTGGGCCTCGCCGCCGGTGGTCGCGGCGGTGGCGGCGGCCCTGCTCGGCGGCTGGTTGTTCTTCCGCCGCCAGAACCGGGTGGACGAGCCGATCCTGCCGCCGCGCTTCCTCGGCGACGCCGTGGTCGGGCCGGTGCTGCTGTCGGTCTTCCTCGCCTTCGGCGGCTATCTGGTACTGGCGGTTCTGGCGCCGACCTATCTGCAGGTCGCGCTGCGGGCCGGCACCGGCGAGGTCGGGCTGATGATGATCCCGCTGATGGTGTCCACGACCGTCACCGCCTCGCTGTCCGGCCGCTACATCACCCGCACCGGCACCTATCGCCGGCCGCCGGTGATCGGCCTGCCGGTGGCGATCCTGGCGGCGCTGGCGCTGGCGGCGATGGCGACCCACGCCACGCCGCTGGTCGCCTCCGGCCTGCTGATGATCGTCGGGCTGGGCGTCGGCCCGATCTTCCCGGCCAGCATGGTGGCGGCGCAGAACGCCGCGGCGGCGCGCGACCTCGGCGCGGTGACCGGCGCCGTCGGCTTCTCCCGTGCCCTCGGCGGCGCCATCCTGGTCGCCGCCGGATCGGCCCTGGTGCTGGGGCTGATCGTGGCCTGGAGCCCGTCCGTCGCCTCGGTCTCGGGGCTGGAGGAGCTGGTGCGCCGGCCGCTGGACGAGCCCGAGCGCATCGACGTCGCCCGCGCCTTCGCCGTGCTGTTCGCGGCGGTGGCGGCGGTGTTCGCGCTGAGCCTCGTGACCTATCTGCGGGTCGAGCAGCGGCCGCTGCGCAGCCGTACGCATGGCGGCGCCGAGGGCGGGGCTGGATAGACACATTCTCCGTCATCGCGAGCCCCGCAGGGGCGTGGCGATCCAGGGGTCCGTGCCGCTGGATCGCCACGTCGGCTTCGCCTCCTCGCGATGACGGCTCGGGATGCAGAAGCCTGAGACTCAGGACTCCCGACGGCTTTCCCAGATCGGCTCGGCGGCGAAGCGCTCGACCAGGAAGTCCACCACCGCCCGCACCTTGGGCGCCAGGTTGCGGTTGTGCGGCCAGACGGCGTAGATCGCGCCGAACGGGTTCTCGTATCCGGTCAGAAGCGGCACCAGCCGCCCGGCGGCGATGTCGGGGCCGACGATGAAGTCCGGCGACAGCGCCAGCCCGGCGCCGGCCCGCAGCGCCGCCAGCGTCACCTCGGCGTTGTTGGCGCGCAGCCGGCCGTCGACCCGCACCGTCTCCAGCCGGCCGTCGGGGCCGACGAACTCCCACTCATTCTGGTCGGTGGCGTAGCTGTACAGCATGCAGTCATGCTGCAGCAGGTCGGCCGGGGTGCGCGGCACGCCGCGGCGCGCGAGATAGGACGGCGCGGCGCAGAGCAGCCGCCGGCACGAGGCGATGCGCCGGGCCACCAGGCTGGAATCCTGCAGCCGGGTGATGCGGATCACCAGGTCGAAGCCCTCGGCCACGACATCGACGAAGCGGTCCTCGAACAGCACCTCGATCCGCAGCTCCGGCCAGCGGGCCAGCATCTCCGGCACCAGCGGCGCCAGGTATTCGCGGCCGAAGCTGGCCGGCGCGTTCAGCCGCAGCAGGCCGCGCGGCTCGGCCGAGAGATGGGTGATCGCCCGCTCCGCCTCCTCCACCTCGCGGGCGACGCGCAGGCAGCGCTCGTAGAAATCCTGCCCGGCATCGGTCGGGCTGAGGGTGCGGGTGGTGCGGTTCAGCAGGCGGGCGCCCAGCCGGTCCTCCAGCTTCGCGATCTGCTTGCTGACCGCGGATTTCGACAGGCCCAGCCGCGCCGCCGCGGCCGAGAAGCTGCGGCTGTCGACGACCTGGGCGAAGACGATCATGGCGCCGGGCATGTCCATCGGCGCAAGGTCTACGAGGCGAGGCGCGGGGTCAACGATCCAGCGCCCCTATCCTAGAGTCGCCTGCCCCAGGGTCGCCTGGCGCAGCGCCGCGATGGTCTCGCGCAGGCCTCGGGTCAGCGGCTTGTCGCGGCGCAGCACCAGGCCGAGCTGGCGGGTGAGCCGCGGCGACAGCGGATGCACGGCTAGGCCCGGCGCCTGCTGCACCGACATGGCCGGCAGGATGGCGCAGCCCAGGCCGGCGCCGACCAGCTCCTTGATCGCCTCGACGCTGCCCAGCTCCATCACCGGCTTCAGGCTGATGCCGGCGCGGGCGAACCAGTCGTCGACGATGCGCCGGGTCTGGCCGCCCGGTTCGTACAGCACCACCGGCCGGCCCGCCAGCGCCGCCGGCGTCACCGCCGGCGGCAGGTCGTCCGTCTCGGCCGGGGCCACGGCGACGAACGCCTCCTCCATCAGCGGCGTGACGGCGAAGGCCCGGCCCGAGGCCGGCAGCGCGACCAGGCCGAGGTCGAGCGCGTTCTCCTCCACCAGGCGCAGGACGTCGACGGCGTTGCCGGTCGAGACCACGATCTCCAGCGAC
>NZ_JANX01000124.1 GCF_000767795.1 Inquilinus limosus MP06
GCCGGCCGGAGGTCAGCAGCGCCACCACCGGCACGCCGAGGTCCAGCACCGCCTCGGCCAGGTTGCGCTGGCGGCCCGGCAGCTCGGGCCGGGCCCGGCTGGCGGCCTCGCCGCTCATGATCGCGGCCTCGCCCACGCACAGCAGCACCACATCGGCGCCGCGCGCGGTCTGGACGGCGGCGGCGATGCCGGCGTCGCCGCCGGTCTCGATCTCGGTGCCGGGGACATAGGCGATCTCGGCCTCCGGCAGCGCGGCCTTGATGCCTTCGAGGATGGTCACCGCCTCCTCCCACCGCCCGGCGCCGGCCCAGGAGCCGAGCATCTCCGACCGCGCATCGGCCAGCGGGCCGATCACGGCGATGCGCCTGGCGGACGGCGCCAGCGGCAGCACGCCCTTGTTGGTCAGCAGCACGATCGACTTCGCCCCCGCCTCGCGCGCCAGCCGCCGCCGCTCCGCCGCGTGGAAGCCGTCGGGCACGGCGGCGACGCGGCGATACGGGTCGTCGAACAGGCCCAGCCGCTGCTTCAGCCGCAGCACCCGGCGGACCGCATCGTCGATCTCGTCCTGGGTGACCAGACCGCGCTGCAGCGCCTTGGGCAGGCCGGCGGCATAGGCGCCGCTCATCATGTCCATGTCGACGCCGGCCTTCAGCGCCAGCACTGCGGCCTCCACGGCGTCGCCGGCGACGCCATGGGGCAGCAGCTCCATGATCGCGTTGTAGTCGCTGATCACCGCGCCGTCGAAGCCGAGCTCGCCGAGCAGCGTGCCGCGCAGCAGCCGGGCATTGGCGGTCATCGGCACGCCGGCGACGTCGTTGAAGGCCGGCATCACCGTGGCCGCTCCCGCGGCAAGGGCGGCGGCGAAGGGCGGCAGGTAGACCTCGCGGATCGCGCGGTCGGAGACGTCGGCCGAGTTGTAGTCGCGGCCCGCCAGCGCGGCGCCATAGGCCAGATAGTGCTTGGCGCAGGCGGCCACCGCGTCGGGCGCCGCCAGGTCGGCGGTCTGGTAGCCGCGGACCTTTGCCTCGGCGATGCGGGAACCGAGCCAGGGGTCCTCCCCCGGCCCTTCGGAGATGCGGCCCCAGCGCGGGTCGCGGGCGATGTCGAGCATCGGCGAGAACACCAGGTCCAGCCCGTCCTCCGCCGCCTCCATCGCCGCCTCGCGCGCCGTGTGCTCCCACAGCTCGGGCGAGAACAGCGCCGCCTCGGCCAGCGGGATCGGGAAGATGGTGCGGTGGCCGTGGATGACGTCGAAGGCGAAGAGCAGCGGGATCTTCAGCCGCGTCTCCTCCACCGCCATGCGCTGGGTCTCGCGCACCCGCTCCGGCCCCCAATGGTTGAACAGGCTGCCGATGCGGCCGGCGCGGATGCCCTCGGTGACGTCGCCCGGCAGCACCGGCCCGGTCACCGCCAGGTTCGAGGACATCATGGTGAGCTGGCCGATCTTCTCGTCGAGCGTCATCGCCGCGAGCAGGGTCTCGATCCGGTCCAAGGGCCTACTCCGCCGTTGCCTGTCCCAACCGGCCCGATGCCGGGAGGTCCGCCCGGGATCAAGGCAAAAAAAACGGGCGCCGGAAAGGGGGAAACCGGCGCCCGAGTTGAGGGGAAGGAGACAGAAGGCTCTAGGCGATCAGGCCTTCGGCAGCTTCAGGGCGACGAAGCGCTGGTCGCCCTGGCGGTTGATCAGGAGCATCACGGCGTTGCGGTCGGCCTCCTTGGCCGCCTTGACCTGCTTGGCGACCTCGGACGGGGTCTTCACCGCCTCGCTGCCGACCCGGACGATGACGTCGCCGGGGCCGACCCCGGTCTCGCGCGCCGGGCCGTCCTCGCGGATGCCGGTGACGAGCACACCCTCGACCTCGTCCGGCACGCTGAACTCGCGGCGCACCTTCGGGGTCAGGGCCGAGAGCGACAGGCCGAGCTGGTCGTCGACCGCCGGGCCGTTCTCCTCGGCGCTGGCGACCTCCTTCGAGCCCGGCAGCTTGGCGATCTCGACCGAGATGGTCTCGGTCTTGCCGTTGCGCAGCACCTCGACCGGCACGGTCTTGCCGGCGGCGGTGTCGGCGACCAGGCGCGGCAGGTCGGAGAGCTGGTTCACCGGCTTGCCGTCATAGCCGGTGATCACGTCGCCCTGGTGCAGACCGGCCTTCAGCGCCGGGCTGTCGTCCTGGACGTCGGCGACGAGCGCGCCTTTGGCCTTCTCGAGACCAAGTGCCTCGGCCATCTCCGGTGTCACCTGCTGGATCTGAACGCCGAGCCAGCCGCGCTGGACGCTGCCATGCTCGCGGATCTGCGCGATCACGGTCTTGGCCAGGTTCGACGGGATGGCGAAGCCGATGCCGACCGAGCCGCCCGAGGGCGAGTAGATCGCGCTGTTGATGCCGATCACCTTGCCGCTGGTGTCGAAGCTGGGGCCGCCCGAATTGCCGCGGTTGATCGGCGCGTCGATCTGCAGGAAGTCGTCGAACGGGCCGGAATGCAGGTCGCGGCCGCGGGCCGAGACAATGCCGGCCGTGACGCTGCCGCCGAGGCCGAACGGATTGCCGACGGCCACGACCCAGTCGCCGACCTGGGCGGCGTCGCTGTCGCCCCACTCGACCGCGGTCAGCTTCTTGTCGGTCTCGATCTTCAGCAGGGCGAGGTCGGTCTTCTCGTCGGTGCCGACGACCTTGGCCGGGATCACGGTGCCGTCATTGAGGGTGACCGTGATGTTGTCGGCGTCCTTCACCACATGGTTGTTGGTGACGATATAGCCGGCCGGGTCGATGATGAAGCCGGAGCCGGCGCCATGGATCACCTGGTCGCTGTCGCCACCGCCGCCACGGGGCCCGCGCCGGCCGGGCTGCTGCTCGTCGAAGAAGCGCTTGAAGAACTCGTCGAAGGGTGAGCCGGGCGGGAACTGGCGCATCCGCGGGCCATTGCCGCCCTCGTCCTCATCGGCCATCTGCGAGGCCGACGGGTGCTCGGTGGTCGAGACATTGACCACGGCCGGGGTGACCTGGCGCACCAGGCCGGCGAAGGAACCGGGGGCGGCCGGGACGATCGAGGTCGGCGCCTCGGCCTGGCTCTGGGCCACGGCCGGACGGTCGAAGGTCAGGACAGCCCCGACCGGCACGCCGATCAGGGCCGTGCCGAGCAGCAGCGCTGCCGTCATCCGGCGGAGGCCGGTCCGCGGGCCGCGATCGTCGGAACCGAAGGGGGTCTTCATCTGCGTCATCTCCACCACTGTCCAAGCGCCGTCGCAATCGGTCGGCGTGTGGTGATGAAGATGGGATCTCGGCCTTTAAATGCCTGTTTCGACGGGATTAATTCGATTTAATGAAGGTCCGCTGAATCGCCCGCGGCGCACAGCAATTCCGTTTCGGAATTGGGACAATTCCTTGTGAGCTTAACGAAAAGTATGTTGCCGCCCCCGCCCCCGCGGCGCAAAACCAAACCGTGGCTTCGGCCGGTGCCGGCACCGTGCCTCGGCATCCCGCCAGCGGTCGGCCGCCAAACCGAGAGGTTGTTCTTCGCATCGGCCTGCCCATATCTCGGGTATCGGCCGATATGCCGAAAACCGATCCCGATGTTCACCGATCCCGGTGAGCGGGAGAGAGACAACATGGTCACAACACTTCTTGTCGTCTGGGCCATCATCGGCCCATCCATCGGACTTGCCGTCGGCGCGTGGTGGTGCAGCCGCGAGCGTGACGAGCCCGTTCGCGTCACCTCCCGCCAGGCCCTGCCGTCCCCCGAGCGCTCGCTGGGCTGGCGCTGACCGGGCAGATTCCGCCTGCCCAACCGGATGGCGGGCCGTCAGATGATGGTCAGCAGCGCGTGCAGCTCGGCCGGGTCGATCTCCGGCTGCGGATCCCCCCAATGCGCATCGACCTCGTCCGACAGCTGGTTCAGCACATGGACGCGGACGTCATGGCAGCCGTCGATACGCTGCTGCACGGCGGCGTCGACCGGCCAGACCGTGGCGACCAGCATCAGCACATAGGACAGGTCGTCGGTGGCGTCCGAGAGCGGCAGCAGCAGGGTGCGCTTGCGGACGCTGTCGAGGCCGTCCGACAGCGCGAACTCGGCGTAGAGCGGCCGTTCGGAGAGCTGCACCGTCATCAGCGCCCGGCGCATCGCGTCGTGGCGCTCGCCGGCGCAGAGATCCTCCAGCGCCCGGCCGGGCAGGTTCCGGTCCGAGGGCAGCCCCGCGCCCTGGGCGTCCAGCGCGAAGCGGAACGTTCCCTCGCACGGCATCCACGCCCATAGCAGGATCGGCGGCGGCAGCCGGCTGAGGCTGGCGAAGATCATGTCGTCGCACGCGGGCAGCCGGCCCTTCGCCGCCAGCCGGCCCCATATCCGGTAGACCGTCCGAAGCTGCCGGTCCGCAATCGACTCGTCGAACCCCACCTAACCATCCCCCCACAGGAAGCTCGCCGCACACGCGAGAAAACTCTGCTCTCACATCCTAAACTATGCATCCCCCAATTGGAGGATGACATTGAAAGTTTTCAGACAGGCGACGACGATTCGTCCAGACCTGTTGCCGGGATGTCAGGGGTGACGCCGGTCCCGCAACGGCGTATTCCACAAGCCGGTTCCGGTCTTTGACGAGTCGATGCGATCATGTGCCGCTGGCTGAGCTATTCGGGCGCCCCGATCTTCCTCGAGAAGCTGCTGTTCGAACCCGAATTCTCGCTGATCCAGCAGAGCCTGCATGCCCGCAAGGCGGTGGTGGCGACCAATGGCGACGGCTTCGGCGTCGGCTGGTACGGCGAGCGGCCGGTGCCCGGCCTGTACCGCGACATCCTGCCCGCCTGGGCCGACCCGAACCTGAAGAGCCTGGCGCACCAGATCCGGGCCAAGATGTTCTTCGCCCATGTCCGGGCCTCGACCGGCACCGCGACCAGCCGGGCCAACTGCCACCCCTTCAGCCAGGGGCGCTGGCTGTTCATGCACAACGGCCAGATCGGCGGCTATGACCGGATCCGCCGGCGCCTCGACGCGTTGATCCCGGACGAGTTGTACCCGCATCGCGGCGGCACCACCGACAGCGAGCTGATCTTCCTGGCGCTGTTCGGCTTCGGGCTGGAGGCCGACCCGGCGGGGGCACTGCGGCGCACCGTCGCGGCGATCGGCGACGTCATGGCCGGCGCTGCGGTCGGCGAGCCCTTGCGCATGACCGCGGCGCTGAGCGACGGCTGCAGCGTCTGGGCCGTGCGCTACGCCACCGACGAGACGCCGCCGTCGCTGTTCTACTGCTCGATCGAGGAGCAGCGACTGATCGTGTCGGAGCCGCTGGACGGCGATTTCGACCACTGGCACCAGGTGCCGCCCGGCCACCTGCTGGTGACCGACTGCGCCGGCCGGCTGGACCTGGAGCCGTTCAGGCCGTGAGGCGCCGGTACGGACTTTCCCTGGCGCTCCAATTGCCTCTCCCGCTTGCGGGTCCTTTTCAAATAGCCGACGCCCATCCCTTTATAGTCCCCCCTCCCCTTGCGGGAGGGGGGCAGGGGGAGGGGTCTGCGCGCGTCCGCGCGCGAATGGGCAAGGCCTTGATCTAACGGATGGACAGATTTCCAAGGGTCTCGGCCGGGTCGAGCCGAGAGAACCCCCTCCCCCTACCCCCCTCCCGCAGGGGGAGGGGGACTCGTTTTGCTTCCGCCGCGAGCGTTCCGGACAATCCAGAGGAATTCCGAAAAGGTCTCGCAAGCGGGAGAGGCAACAACTGCCTACGCTCTCAGACGCTCGTTGTTCGGATCGAAGGGCGATTCCTCGATCACCACGGCGCGATGCGGCTTGCCGAGGATGGTGACGTCCAGCTCGGTGCCGATCTCGCCGAGATCCGGCCGGACCATCGCCAGGGCCAGCGACTTCCCGAGGCGCCAGCCATAGCCGCCCGAAGTGCAGCGGCCAACCAGCTCGCCGCCCCTGGTGATCGGCTCGTTGCCGCGGGCATCGGCATCGGTGACGTCGAGCACCTCCAGCGTCACGAACCGGTTCCTGAAGCCGCGCTCGCGCCAGGCCACCAGCGCGTCGCGGCCGATGAAGTCGCCCTTGTTCGGGTGGACGAACCGGTCGAGTCCCGATTCCAGCGCCGAATACTCGATCGACAGCTCACGCGGGATCAGGCGGTACGACTTCTCCAGCCGCAGCGAGTCCATCGTCCGGATGCCGAAGGGCTTCAGGTCGAACTCGCGGCCCGCATCCATCAGCAGGTCGAAGATGGTGTTCTGCATCTCGATCGGGTGATGCAGCTCCCACCCCAGCTCGCCGACGAAGTTCACGCGCAGCGCCTGGGCCTGGGCGATGCCGACATTGATCGGCTTGCCCGACAGCCACGGGAAGGCGGCGTTGGACAGGTCGGTGTCGGTCAGCTTCTGCAGCAGGGCGCGGGAGCTCGGGCCCGCCAGCACGAAGACGCCGGTCTGGGTGGTGATCTTCTGCAGGTCGACCGAGCCGTCGCGCGGCCGCAGCTTCTGCAGCGTGTCCCAGTCGTGCCGCTCGAAGGCGCCGGCGCCGACCAGGTAGTAGTGGTTCGGGGATTCGCAGTAGATCGTGAACTCCGACCGCACGCCGCCATTCTTCGACAAGAGATGCGCGAGCGTCATGCGGCCCGGCTTCTTCGGCACGCGGTTGGCGACGATGCCGTCCAGCCAAGAGGCCGCGCCCGGCCCGCTGACCGTGTATTTGGCGAAGGCCGACATGTCGAGCAGGCCGACGGTCTCATGCACGTGCCGGGCCTCGCGGCCGACGAACTCGAAATAGTTGGAGCGGCGGAAGCTCCACTTCTCGCGGATCTTCTCGCCCGGCGCCGCCGGCGGATGGTTCTCGTTGACCAGCGTGTCGGGCTTGTTGAGATCCGCCTCGGTCAGCTCATAACCCTCGGGCGCGAACCAGTTCGGCCGCTCCCAGCCATAGACGGTGCCGAACACGGCGCCCAGCGCCTTCATCCGGTCGTAGCAGGGCGCGCGCTTCAGCGGCCGCGCCGCCACCCGCTCTTCGTCCGGATAGTGGACGGTGAAGACGTTGGCGTAGGCCTCCTCGTTCTTGGTGCGCAGGTAGCCGCGCGAGGCGTAGGGGCCGAAGCGGCGCGGGTCGACGCCCATCATGTCGATCGAAGGCTCGCCCTCGACGATCCATTCGGCCAGCTGCCAGCCGGCGCCGCCGGCGGCGGTGACTCCGAAGCTGTGGCCCTCGTTCAGCCAGAAGTTCTTCAGCCCCCAGGCCGGCCCGATGATCGGGCTGCCGTCCGGGGTGTAGGCGATGGCGCCGTTATAGACCTTCTTGACCCCGACCTCGCCGAAGGCCGGCACGCGGGCGATCGCGGTCTCGATATGCGGCGCCAGCCGCTCAAGATCCTCCTGGAACAGCTCGTATTCCGACTGCTCGTCCGGCCCGTCGACATAGCAGCAGGGCGCACCCGGCTCATAGGGGCCGAGGATGAAGCCGCCGGCCTCCTCGCGCAGATACCAGGAGCTGTCGGCCTCGCGCAGCACGCCCATCTCCGGCAGGCCCTGGCGGTGCCGCTCCTGCACCGCCGGGTGCGGCTCGGTGACGATGTACTGGTGCTCGACCGGGATCACCGGCACGTCGAGCCCGACCATGGCGCCGGTGCGGCGGGCGAAGTTGCCGGAGGCCGAGACCACATGCTCGCAGGTGATGTCGCCCTTGTCGGTCTTCACCAGCCATTCGCCGGACGGCGTCTGCTCGATGCCGAGGACGGTGGTGAAGCGGTGGATCTCGGCGCCCATCGCCCGGGCGCCCTTGGCGAAGGCCTGGGTCAGGTCGGCCGGTTGGATGTAGCCGTCATCCGGGTGCTGGATCGCGCCGATGATGCCGTCGGTCTCGCACAGCGGCCAGACCTCCTTGACCTGGGCCGGGGTCAGGACGTTGACCTTGATGCCGATCGTGTCGGCCACGCCCTTGTAGTACATGAACTCGTCCCAGCGATCCTTCGTCCGGGCGAGGCGGATGTTGGAGACCTGGCGGAAGCCGACATGCTGGCCGGTCTCGGCCTCGAGCGAGTTGTAGAGCTTGACCGAGTACTTATGGATCTGCCCGACCGAGTAGCTCATGTTGAACAGCGGCAGCAGCCCGGCGGCGTGCCAGGTGGAGCCGGAGGTCAGCTCCCTGCGCTCGATCAGGACGACATCCGTCCAGCCCTTCTTCGCCAGGTGATAGAGCGTGCCCACGCCCACCACGCCGCC
Organism: Inquilinus limosus MP06; assembly: GCF_000767795.1. Taxonomy (GTDB): domain Bacteria; phylum Pseudomonadota; class Alphaproteobacteria; order DSM-16000; family Inquilinaceae; genus Inquilinus; species Inquilinus limosus_E. The sequence continues at coordinate 8,193 of NZ_JANX01000124.1, forward strand.
GCCGATCACCACCACGCGCGCTGTTGACTTCATCGCTCGAACCGCTCCCTGCGGGCCACTCCGGCCATCGTGATGGGAGTGTCCGGGCCGTGCCGGTTCGGGGCTAACCCAGCCGCGACCTGTGATGTCGCAGGCCCGCCAAAGGTCCTTCCGGCAAGTCCCTGCCCTCCCGACCATCGGCCATGTCGCAATCGGACTGGCCGGCCGCGCCGGGATCGGCATGCTGGCTTGCAAGATTCCCGCGAGGCCGACCATGACGCTGCCACCCACACCGAAGATCGTCTTCCTCGACCGCGAGACGCTGGCCCCGGCGATCCGCCTGCGCCCGCCCGCCTTCCCGCATCGCTGGGAGGAGCACCAGCGCACTGCGCCGGACCAGGTGCCGGAGCGGCTGGACGGTGCGAGCGTCGCCGTGATCAACAAGGTGCCGCTGCGCGAGCCGGTGCTGGAGCGGCTGCCGGACCTCCGCCTGATCGCGGTCGCCGCCACCGGCACGGACTGCGTCGACACCGCCTGGTGCGACCGGCACGGCGTCGCCGTCTGCAACATCCGCGGCTATGCCGTGCACACCGTGCCGGAGCATGTCTTCACCCTGATCCTGGCGCTGCGCCGGTCGCTGCTGCCCTATCGCCGCTCGGTCGAAGCCGGGCGCTGGCAGGAGGCGAGGCAATTCTGCTTCTTCGACCACCCGATCCTGGACCTGCACGGCGCCCGGCTGGGGCTGATCGGCGGCGGGTCGCTGGGCAGCGCGGTGGCGACGATCGGCCGGGCCTTCGGCATGGACGTCGTCTTTGCCGGCCGCAAGGGCGACGCGGCGCCGGCCGATGGCCGCCTGGCGTTCGACGAGGTGATCGCGACCAGCGACGTGATCTCGCTGCACTGCCCGCTGCGGCCGGAGACGCGAGGCCTGATCGGCGCCGCCGAGTTCGCCCGGATGAAGCCGGAGGCCCTGCTGATCAACACCGCCCGAGGCGGGCTGGTGGACGAGGACGCGCTGACCGAGGCGCTGCGGACGGGCCGCATCGGCGGCGCCGGCTTCGACGTGGCGATGCCGGAGCCGCCGCCGGCCGACGCACCGCTGATGAAGCTGCTGGATCTGCCGAACTTCATCCTGACCCCGCATGTCGCCTGGGCCGCGCGCGGCGCCATGCAGGCGTTGGCCGACCAGCTGGTCGACCTGATCGACGCGTTCGCGCAGGGTCGGCCGTTCAACCTGGTGGCAGGCGCGGCGAAGGGCTGAGAAGACTGCGGTCGGGCAGGCCGGCATGCGTTCGTAGGTTGGGTTCGCGGCCCGCGAACCCAACACGGGTGCGGCGGCGGGATGTTGGGTTCGCCTCGCGAACCCAACCTACGCGGCTGAATCACCGAAGTGTCTCGTCCTCTGGAACACATCAGTCCTGTCCAGGTGAGTTGCGTCGTCCCTCATTGAAGGGTTGGTCGCCTCCTGGGCCTCGGGCTGGGTGACGCTGTCATTCCAGGACGCCGCGACACTCGCTTTGCAGCAGTTCCCGACGGTCGCTTGTCGGGCTTACCAGCCTCCTCTGGAGCTATGGCAGACTCGGAGCCAAACATCGGCATTCCGAAAAATCCCTCAACAGAGGAGACAAACTCGCGGTTCTTTCTGAGCTCCCGAAAGACTGGCCATTTTTGGTAATCCTCGACGCGCAGCTCCTTCCCGACGATAGGAACTAATCTAATAGCCTCCGCATCATCACCTCTAACCGCGGCGACACAAATCTTAAACTTATTACTGGAGGCACTCCAATCCTCCCCGTCGAGTATATCGATCGCTGATTTTTGGTCACCAGACAGTTTTTTTGCATTAGCGAGATTCACGATCATCATTTTTCGCGTCAGATCTGACTCTTTCTTTTCGAATTCGGACAATCCGAAGTTCAGCAATCGCTGCGCCAATTCGAATCGCTCTTTAACAATGAGCGAGTATGCGGCCCCATTCAGCGCTCCAGCCGCCTCATCTATCTCCTTCTTATACAAATTTCTCCAAACAGCCTGCGTGATTCGTGAACCGAATTCGAATATAACATCCGCCGAATCCCTCACATATTTAGGGTTAAGCGCAATCCGCTCCCCTCTTTTTGTTTTCGATAGATCAATATTGTGTTCAGAGCAATTTCTGATGTACTGATGATTGACACTGCCATCTGTATGAACGAGTAGATTTCGCCTCTCACAAACCTCAATCAATGACTTCATGAGGTCATTTGAAAGTGGAAAATCCAACGTCAATTTATCTTTTATCCATTTTATTTGATCGTAATGGTTTTTTCTTGTGATTACATCAACTTCCCGATCTATTAGATATTCTTTAGCCGCCTCAACACTTCCAAGATCTTTAAGTTCTTTATAGGATATGGACGCATTATCTTTAAATAAGAAATCGTATTTAATCGCAAGTATCTCTTTGATAAGATTGTACATCAATATATCTAATGTTGTTACAAGATTTATTACAAGTAGTTTTGGAACAACTTTTCTAGATGCCTTTAAATTTTCAAGCTCTTCTATAGTTTGATCAAGCGATGTCATAAAATTGGACTCAACCTCAAATGTTATGCTTGAATTATCTTTAGAAACTTCATTGCCATTCTTTTGAAGATCTGATAGCAGATGCTTATTTATCGTAATATCTATCATCATCGGGTATAATCCAAACAACATCGATGCGGATGAATAATAAAACTCCATCGAACTAAGAAAATATTCGAATGCATTGTTCAATTGTCGAGATAAAAATGAACCCCCACTTCCATGACTGGCAACATCCTTGCTGATCTTATCCTCATCAGATTGCGCTTCGTTCGGCTCTTGGTTAGTATCTAATGCCTCTTTATGAAAGGAATAGGCGATCGAGCGGAAGGGCACATCGGCAGAATTTCGAGAGAGCCGAACATATAGCGGCCGCTTAATTGTCTTCATAGAATGCTCCTCGTCTTATAAACGCACAGCATGCTACTCAGCTGCTTCGTCGGCAACGCCAACGATGGCAGGCAAAACCAGTGAGCCTACATCTCTGAGCTATAGCCATAGCACACGCCATTAGGCCAGCCTGATCGGAAGGACGGACGCATGACAACGACCCCGGAGTCCCCCATCGCGCATCGCCGGCTCGGCGGCCTCCCGGTCTCCGCCATCGGGCTCGGCCTGATGCCGCTCTCGGGCGTCTACGGCGCCGCCGACGACGCGGCGTCGGAGGACCTGATCCGCCGCGCCATCGACCTCGGGGTCGACCATCTCGACAGCGCCGACATGTATGGCTGGGGCCACAATGAGGAGCTGCTGGGCCGCGCCATCAAGGGCCGGCGCGACCATGTCGTCCTGGTCACCAAATTCGGCCAGATCCGGCGCGACGGCCAGCCGAACGGCGTCGACGGCCGGCCCGAATATGTCGCGGAGGCCTGTGAGGCCAGCCTGCGGCGCCTGGGCGTCGACACCATCGACCTGTACTACCAGCACCGGGTCGACCCGGCGGTGCCGATCGAGGACACCGTCGGCGCCATGGCCCGGCTGGTCGCGCAGGGCAAGGTCCGCCATCTCGGCCTGTCCGAAGCCGGGGCGGACACCATCCGCCGCGCCCATGCCGTGCACCCGATCGCGGCGGTGCAGACCGAATACTCGCTGATGTACCGGACCGAGGCGGAGGCGACGCGCGCGGTGACCCGGGACCTCGGCATCGGCTTCGTCGGCTATTCTCCGCTCGGCCGCGGCTTCCTGGCCGGCGCGATCCGGGACATCTCCCAGATCGACGGCCGCCGCGCCGCCCATCCGCGCTTCCAGGCGGAGAACTTCGCCCACAACCGTGCCCTGGTCGACCGGTTCGAGGCGCTGGCGGCGGAGAAGGGCTGCACCCCATCGCAGCTGGCGCTGGCCTGGGTGCTGGCCCAGGGCGACGACGTGGTGGCGATCCCCGGCACCCGGTCGATCGCGCGGCTGGAGGAGAATCTCGGCGCGCTCCAGGTGGTGCTGACGCCGGACGACCTGGCCCGGCTGGACGCCGCCATTCCGGTCGGCGCCGCCGCCGGCACGCGCTACGCCGCCGCCGGGATGAAGTCGGTGCAGATCTGATATTGGCGAGGTCGCGCTCAACCTCCTCCCTCTCCCTACGAATGAACCGTCATTGCGAGGAGGCGAAGCCGACGAAGCAATCCAGGGGCCGGAGCGAGCCGCCCTGGATTGCTTCGCTGCGCTCGCAATGACGATCTTTTCACGGGCTCGCCGACATGAAGCATCCCCTCGACTTCACGGCGCCTGGCGTCGGTAGGCCACCACCGCCCGCAGCCGCCTCGGCTCGCCTCTTACCGCTCTTTCAACAGCGCGTCGTAGCGGTCTCGGGCGGCGTCCAGCGCCGGGAAGTGGCGCTCGGCCCAGCGGTCGAGCGCGGCCAGCGTCTCGCTCAGGGACTCGCCGAGCGGGCTGAGGCGGTATTCGACGCAGGGCCGGGCGGTGTGGAAGTCCTGGCGCAGCACCAGCCCGTTGCGCTCCAGCTCGCGCAGGGTCTGGGTCAGCATCTTCTGCGAGATGCCGCCGATCCGGCACAGCAGCTCGGCGTTGCGGGTAGGCCCGCCGGCCAGGGCGGTGAGGATCAGCACCGACCATTTCGACGCCACCAACTCCAGCGCATGGCGGGCCGAGCAGGTCTCGTCGAACACGTCCGGCGGGGAGGCTGGTTCGGGCTGGGCAGGCGGCGCCATCGGTTACCTCAAGGTGCGTAATTGCGGGCTGCGAACCCACTCCCGATACATAGGACCGTATCGCGGATCGCAAGCCTGTGAGGAGACACCATGGAGGTCCTGATTCTCAGCTCCAGCCCCCGGCGCGACGGCAACTCGGCCGTGCTCGCCGGCGCGGTCGCGGCGGGCCTGGCGGAAGCCGGCCATGCTGCCGGGACCGTGCATCTGGCCGACGCGATCGGCGGCCTGCTGCGCGACTGCCGGCAATGCCGGCGGCCGGACGGCAGCTGCGCCATCGACGACGGCTACCGCTCCCTGTTCCTCGACCGCTTCCTGGCCGCCGACGGGCTGGTCCTGGCCACGCCGATCTACTGGTACGGCATGTCGGCCCAGCTCAAGGCCTTCTTCGACCGGATGTTCTGCTATGTCGCGGCCTCCTACCCCGAGTCCGAGACGGTGAAGGCGCGGATGACCGG